>JAFBAJ010000389.1 GCA_019247865.1 Acidobacteriota bacterium | reverse complement strand
TTCAATCGCTTTCTTTGCGTCTTTGCGCCTTTGCGTGAACCCTCTCTTTTCATAACCTGATCTGCCGCCCGCCCTGTTCAATTGAGGCTTGCGCGGCTTCGAGCAGGCGCACGACGCGGAGGCCCGCGTGCCCGTCTGTGAGAGGCCGCCGGGACTCTCTGATGGCGCTCAGAAATTCCGCGCAGACATGCGTCAGGGCCTCCGTCGAATCCAGCTTGGGCACCCACACGTCGCCCGTCCGATAGCTGACCAGCGTGCGATACTCCGCTTCCCTGTCGGAAGCGGCCTCTCTCGGCTGCGTCGTCACGCCTTTATCATAGATGCGTATCTTCTCGGTCGGTTCGATGTCGTCGTAGACGATCATCTTGCGGCTGCCTGCGAGCAGGGTGCGCCTGATCTTGACGGGCGCGAGCCAGTTGAAATGAAAGTGCGCGATGAACTCGTCCGGAAAGCGGAGCATGACGTAGGCGATGTTCTCGATGCCGCGCTCGATGTGGCAGCTCCCGGTCGCCGTGACCGCCAGTGGCTCGCGCCCGATGATGTAGTCCATGATCGAGAGATCGTGCGGAGCCAGATCCCAGACGACGTTGATGTCGCGCTGAAAGAGCCCGAGGTTGATGCGTACGGAATCGAAGTAGAGCAGGTCGCCGAGCTCGCCGCTCTCGACCGTCTCTTTGATCTTCCGCACCGCGCCCGTGTAGATGAAGGTGTGATCCACCATCACTGTCAGGCGCTGCCGCTCGGCCAGCTCGATCAGCTCTTCGGCCTCGCGCGCGCTCGCCGTGAAAGGCTTTTCGATGAGCACATGCTTGCCCGCACTGAGCGCGTCCTTCGCAAACTGGAAATGGGTCGCCACCGGCGTCGCGATGACGACCGCGTCGAGCTGCTGATCCGCGAGGAGCTGCCTGTGATCCGTCGTCTGCTGCGCCGCCGGATACCGACGGCCGAGCAAGGCCAGCCGCCGCTCGTCCACATCGCACATCCAACGCAACTCTGCGCCCTCGTTCTCTGCGAAGTTGCGCAACAGGTTCGGCCCCCAGTAGCCGCAACCGATGACACCGATAGCTATAGATTTTCCACTCATCATTTCATCGTTAAAACCAACGCATTAAATATGGCTCAGCCATATCATTGTTTGTCCTGATTGTTAGTAAAAGTGCTTTTCGATAGCCTAATTCTGTTATGTATGCTTTTACTTTAAGTTCATCAAACTCGATGGCCTCTTGATTTTTGCTTGATGATTTTTTGACTTCGATAACCAAACGATTCTCTGTGGTTCCTCGTTGGTGAACAATGATATCAGGGTAAACAGACCTTTCCTTCCATTCTTCATCGTCCCAGTTTTCAGACCTTCTTTTATCTGGTAATAAAAGGGTTTTAGGCTTATGACCATCTCTATTGTATTCACAATCAACATCCCAACCACGAAAATTATCCTGCAAATACATTCCTAATCTGTGTGTGATGGCTCTCTCATTGGCATCAACCTCAAGTAAATCGGAGTCTTCGGCTAAGAGGGTTCTTAGTGCGTTTATTACTTTCGCCTCATCTGTTTCAACTTCGTAATTCATATTTAGAGCGCCTAACGATAAACTACTCACGCGCGCGAATTCTGTAGGGGCAGGGCTTGTCCCTGCCCGCATCGTCCGCGAGGGCGATTATCAAGATTCGCAATATTCAAGGTTGCAGGTCATCGTCAATTGATTCGCGCATGCGAGCGGCGGGCAGGGACAAGCCCTGCCCCTACAATTATTCCGGTCTTTAGTGACTCTTTATATCAATGCGCAACCAGGGATTTGCCAATATTATTAACTATTGCATCAGTCACTCTTACTATTTGCTCCTTCGTCAACTCCGGAAACATCGGGAGCGAGAGCACGCGCTGCGCCTGCCGTTCGGCTTCGGGGAAATCTCCGAGCTGGTGTCCAAGAGCAGCGTAGGCCGGTTGGAGGTGAATCGGAATCGGGTAGTGGATGCCGGTCTGCACGCCTGCTTCGCCGAGAGATTTTTGCAGGGCGTCGCGCGACGCAGTCTGCACGACGAAGAGATGATAGACGTGGCGCGCGTACTCCATCTCGCGCGGCAGAAGGAGGCCGCTCTCTTGTAACAGCTCGTTGTAGCGCGCGGCGTGCTCGCGGCGCAAAGCGTTCCAGCCGTCGAGATGTTTGAGCTTCACTCCCAGTACAGCGCCCTGTATGCCTTCGAGCCTGAAGTTGTAGCCGACGATCTCGTGATGATATTTCTTCTCCGACCCGTGATCGCGCAGGAGCCGCACGCGGCGCGCGACATCTGCATCATTGGTCACGACCGCCCCGCCCTCGCCATACGCGCCGAGGTTTTTTCCGGGATAGAAGCTGAAGCATCCGGCGCGGCCCAGAGCGCCGACACGCTTTCCCTTGTACTCGCTCCCGTGAGCCTGCGCCGCGTCTTCGATGACGATCAGGTTATGTCGAGCGGCAAGCTCAAAAAGCGGATCGAGGTCTGCCGCCTGCCCGTAGAGATGCACGGGCATGATGGCGCGCGTGCGCTCCGTGATGGCGGCTTCGACTTTGCCGACATCGATGTTGTAAGAGATCGGGTCTGCGTCCACGAAGACGGGCACACATCCGGCGGTCGAGACGCCTTCGGCGGTCGCAAAGAAAGTGTTGGCCGGGACGAGCACCTCATCACCCGCGCCGAGGCC
>JAFBAJ010000324.1 GCA_019247865.1 Acidobacteriota bacterium | reverse complement strand
GCAGGCGATGCACCGCAGGCGCCGCAGGTCTATCGCGCGCCTTATAACTTTACGGGCGATGGCCGTTCGGATTTCGCCAATGTGTCCATTGCTGCGGCCGGCACGCCGATCTCATGGAGGATCTTGCGTAATCCAGCGGACCCGGCTCCGAACGCTGCCTTCATACGCATCTTCAATTACGGCGTCTCGGGCGATTCGCTCACGCCCGGCGATTATTTCGGAGACGGCAAGACCGAAGTCTCCGTCTGGCGCACAGGCCAGTTCATCCACGCGCCTTTCCCGGAAGGCCCGAACCCGATCGGCCCGCTGACCTTCGTCAACTGGGGCAACACTTCGGCCGAGAATCCGGGCCGCGTGGGCGACTATGACGGCGACGGCAAAGATGATGAAGTGGTCGTCCGTGTGCAGGCTAACGTCCTGAACTGGATCATCAGGGGCAGCGCGGGCACGAATCGCCAGGTCCCGTTCGGACTCGTCCGTTCCGGCTTCAGCACGCTGGCTTTCCAGGGCGCAGATTTTGACGGCGACGGTAGAGACGATCTGGTGATGGCTAATGCCAGCACGACCAGCGGCGCGAACACGTGGTACATTGGCGACAGTATCACCGGCCAGACGAAGTTCGTGCTCACTTGGGGCAACTTCATCACCGATTACTTCGTCGGCCCGGATGACTACACCGGCGACGGCATCGCCGATCTCGTGGTGTATCGCGCGGGCGGCACAGGGCCGGATGCGGGCGGCTGGTACATTCGCAACACCGCGACCGGCGCGAGCACGCTCACAATTTTCGGCGTCGCGGACGCGGCTTTCGAGGACGAAGACGTTCCGGTGCGCGGAGACTTCAGCGGAGACAACAGAGCCGACATCTGCGTCTTCCGCCGTTCGACCAAGACCTATTACTGGATTGACAGCTCAAACGGTTCGATTCAGGCCCAGCAATGGGGCGATCCGAATGACGTGAACGAGCTTCCGCTCGGTCTCTTCTTCAACTTCTAGCCTCCTCCTCAGATGAGGCCCTGACAATAAAGCTGCCGGCATTGAGGTCGCCTTCAATGCCGGCAGCTTTTGACTTCTTTCGACTTTCCGCCCAGGCCTGCTCTCGCTGAGAAGCTAAATCCGCGCACTTTTGATACTCTATAGCAGCCCCGGACAACCTCTTTTTCTGTTTGACCTGCAAGCCGAAGCCAAGTGTATGACGAACAGAGCCCAGCAGCCCGCGCCCCCGGAGAGCCACACGAAGATCGTCAAAGCCGCCTGCCCGCACGATTGCCCGGACACCTGCGCGATGCTCGTGACGGTCGAGCACGGCCGCGCCGTGCGCGTCGCAGGTGACCCCGCGCACCCGTTCACGCGCGGCTTTCTCTGCACCAAAGTCGCCAACTACGAACAGCGCACGCACAGCCCGGACCGTGTTCGCACCTGCCTCAGGCGCGTCGGAAAAAAGGGCGAGGGAATTTTTGAAGAGATCGGCTGGGACCAAGCCCTGTCGGAGATCGCGTCGCGCTTTCGCGCGCTGGCCTCATCGAGCGAAGGCGCGGAGACCATCTTGCCCTACAGCTATTGCGGGACGATGGGGCTCTTGCAATCGCAGTCGATGGATCGCCGCTTCTTTCACCGGCTCGGCGCATCGCAGCTCGACCGCACCATCTGTGCGACCGCCGGAGGCGTCGGCTACGAAGCGACCATCGGCGCGAAGGTCGGCACAGACCCCGCACGGTTCCGTGACGCGCGCCTGATCCTGCTCTGGGGCACGAACACCCTGACGGCCAACGTGCATCTCTGGCCGGACATCTTGGAAGCGCAGAAGAACGGAGCGCGACTCATCGCCATTGACCCGCGCCGCACGCGCACGGCCGACCACTGCGACGAGCACATCGCGCTGCTGCCTGGGACGGACGCAGCCCTCGCGCTCGGCATGATGCACGTCATCTTCGCGGAGGGGCTGGAGGACAAAGATTATTTGGAGCGCTACACGATTGGCGAGAGCGAGCTGCGCAGACGCGCCGCGGAGTACGATCCGGCGCGCGTCGCAAGCATCTGCGGCCTCGAAGCAGAAACCATCGTGCGGCTCGCGCG
>JAFBAJ010000321.1 GCA_019247865.1 Acidobacteriota bacterium | reverse complement strand
CACGCTCCATGTGGCTATATTCCAACCGTTATTTGAGGGCAGGCTCCAGGAGTGCATCTTCTTTTCTAGAGTGCGCGCCTGACTGCGCGCCTGACCGCCTCGGCCGTGAGGCCGTAGACGAGATGCGAGGCGAGCGAATAGGCGTGCGTGGAGAGCGGGTATTCGGCCGGTGATTTCGAGAGGCCGAGCGCGGGGACTGCGCCTTCGTCTCCGGCGACCCAGACGAACGCGCCGAAGGGCATGCCCACGCCAGCCGTGACGACCGGGGCCAGCTCCGCCGCCGCGCCGTAAAAGGCTCCGGTCGCCGTGCCGTAGAGATAATGTATGACCGTTCCGGCCGTCTCCTTTTCGGGCTTGGTCAGTTCCTTATCGAAGATGTTCTCCGAGATCGCGCTCGCCAGACGCTCCGTCGCGTCATCGCTCTCGTCCTCGTTGTCTGGATTGATCGGACGATTGCTCTGCTGCGGCTGGCCCTGTTGCAGGCTCTGCGCGCCGTGCGACCTTTCCTTGCCCTCCATCAGCCTGCCGCACAGCGCCTGAAACTGATTCATCACGAAAGAGGCGACGAGTCCTCCGACGAAACCCGCGGCCAATCCCTTCAGGACATCTTCGCCCTGCACACTCCTGCTGCGTCTCTTGCCTGGCATCCTCTTTTGACCTCCCTGTTTTGGTTCATGCTATCATGCCAGAAAATCACTGACGCGGAAAAGGATAAAAGCAGGATGCGAGTTCTGGTCACGGGGGGCGCGGGCTACATCGGGAGCGTGGTCACGGAAGAGCTGGTCAGGGACGGTCACGAAGTGGTCGTGTACGACAGTCTGTATAAGGGTCACCGCGAATCGGTCGTGCCGGAAGCGAAATTCGTGCAGGCCGACCTGCTGGAGACGGAAGTCCTGCGCCGCACGCTCTCCGAGCATGAGATCGAAGCTGTGATACACATGGCTGCGGACTCGCTCGTCGGCGAATCGGTCGAAGCACCGGCGAAGTATTATCGCAACAACGTCATCGCCGGGCTCTCGCTGCTTGATGCGATGCGCGAGGCCGAAGTTAAGCGGCTTGTCTTCTCTTCGACCGCCGCGACCTACGGCGAGCCCGCCAAGCAACCCATCGAAGAGACAGACCCGACCGCTCCGACCAATACCTACGGAGAGACCAAACTGGCCTTCGAGCGCGCGCTGCACTGGTACGAGGGAGCTTACGGCCTGCACTACGCGTCGCTCCGCTACTTCAACGCGGCGGGCGCGACTGAGCTCTGCGGCGAAGCGCACGACCCCGAAACGCATCTCATTCCAATCGTCCTACAGGCGGCGGCCGGAACCAGGCCGCACGTCACCATCTACGGCGACGACTATCCGACGCGCGACGGCACCTGCGTGCGCGATTACATACACGTCATAGACCTTGCGCGCGCGCACATACTCGCGCTCGACATCCTGGATGAGCGGAGCGCGATCTACAATCTGGGCTGCGGCGGAGAGGGCTACAGCGTACTGGAAGTCATCGAGACGGCCCGCAAGGTCACGGGGCGCGAGATTCCGGTGCAGACCGGAGCGCGCAGGCCCGGCGACCCGGCCGTCCTCATCGCCAGCTCCGACCGCATCAAAGGCGAACTCGGCTGGCAACCCGCTCTTCAGGACTTAACAGTCATCATCGAATCGGCCTGGAAGTGGATGCAGGAAAGGCAAAAGTAAATCAGGCTAGAGACATCAGGTGTGAAAGGAAAAAGGAGTTATCGTTGAGCAAACCTTTCAGGCGTCCTTCTCTCCGAAACTCTTGCGCCAGGCGATCACGCTGCCGATGTTTTTCAAGTTAAAGGGGCCGGCCTCTTCAAAATCGACCTCAGCGCCGAAGAACCGCTTGCGGAGCTTGTTACTGATCACCAGGCTGTTCGGCTCCGCTTCGGCCTGCAATCGCGCGGCGATGTTTACGGCATCACCGATGGCGTGAATCGTGGGATTCAGCGGCTGCTCTGACACGAACATCACACTCCCAATGGCAGCGCCCGCGCGCAGGCCCTTAGGCTCAACCAGGTAATCGACTTGCTCCTGCCACTCATCCGCCAGGTTTACCGCGATTCCCATGAGCCGTTTAAGACAGCTCTCAAGTTGCGCGCCGGAGTCCTGACCAAACCAATAAGCGAGGATGCCGTCTCCCATGTGTTGGTCCAAGATTCCGCAACCATCTTTGACTGCCTGTCGTGTCTCTCGATAGAAACGCGCCATCAGGGACGCGACGAGCGAGGTATCAGCACCGGACGCCTGCACGAAACGCGAATAGCTACAGAAATCGGCAACGAGAACGACGACATCATCCCTCATTCCCTCTTCCAGCTCACCCAGCGGAGCGACGGCCGGAGCAGCATCGGCCCTGAGACCTGGAAGGCTCTTCAATTCATCGACGGAAAACGACGTGAGGTTGGTCGAGAAATGCTCTCGCACCAATTTGAGCAGCTCGTCGGCATCCCATATCTTGACCGTCACGCCAGCGGCAGCAGCAGCCCGCCGCGTCTCTTCAAGGACGCCGTATGAGGCATGTGGGAACGAAGTCGGAGTCGCCAGGATGACGGTTTTAATGTCGCCCGGGGTCAGCAGCTCGATGATGGTTTTCAAACGGCGCAAAGCACTATTGATGACATCCGCCACCGCGTCTGTATACGGCGCGGTCGTCTCGACCACGATGTCACCTGCCGCAAGGCCCACTTGAAAATCTATGCTGACTGACCTGAAAGCTCCCTTGTGTGGTATGCGGAGGGCAATCCCACGCGTGATATGCGCCTGCGAGTACAGGGCCGTCAGCAATCGCGCGATCATCTCATCAAATAATTCAGCACGATATTGCCCCCGTTGATGATCCATACCAATTCCCGCCCGTGACGATGACAGCATGCCTATCCGAGCTCGCTCCGAATCTGAGAAGCTACTGTCGTTCAATGGTAATTCTCAGATCGATATCCTTTGCAAACTGATCTATCTCGGCCGAGAAAATTTCCATGTCGTATCCCTCCGGGACGATGATCTCAAAAATCGAGGAGAACGTCGGCGTGCCCGTGAAGGGCTGGAACGAGACCTCAGAGTACATGGAGATCAGGTTCAGGCCATTCTGGATAAGAATCAGCGTCATTGATTCCACGATCCCTCTCTGGTCAAGCCCTGCAATGTTCACCACATACTTCGTCCCTCGCTGATCCTGCGGGGCAGTGTTGCTTAACGTTATCTCACGCCCCAGCACGATAAAATTTTCCCCGAAGGTGCCGGACTCAAAGAACGTCAGGACGTTTTGCAGCCCGCTCAGGTTATCCTTGTCGAACGAGGCGATAATCGTCACAGCAAATTCCCCAGCCACCTGCATGGAACGCTGAAGAATAATGCTGCCGTTATTCTTTCTGATAACCTTTGCCATCTTGTAGACGATGCCCAGTCTATCTTGTCCGATTCCAGAGATTTTGATGAACCGATTTTCGTCGTGCCCCACCAGCTGACTCACATCCAGGTTGGGGTTATTTTGCCAGTTGCCGTTCATTTGGGTACTCATCGTTTGTTACCTCTCTCGTAAGTTTGAGCTCTGCCAAACCGTACCGGCAGCGCTCCGGCCGGATATACCGCACCGGGGAGATACTTTTAAATATATATTTTTAAAGTTATAACGTCAACCCTGATTTTATAGCCGGAGAGGCTGCACGGACGCCTGAGGAGCGAGCGTGTTCGCTTCCTGGAGAGAAGTGATACCGATGGGGGGAGGTGGTCGCGGTGGTTGTCGCAACGTGCGGGTCGAAATTGAGTCTCTGCTTCTGAGTTCAGGTATGAAGCCGGCTCGACGCCTTCGTGGTTTCGGGGACGAGTTCGCGTTTGCGGTCGCTCGTCATACGAATTTCCAAAGAGGCGTTGAGCGCGGCGGCAATGCGGACGAGAGTTTTCAGCTCTATGTTCTTGAAGTTGCCGGATTCGAGCTTCGCAATGAAGGGCTGGCTGACGCCGGCCCTGGCAGCGAGTTTGGACTGCGTCCAACCGCGCTTCTGCCGCAAGGTGGCGA
>JAFBAJ010000063.1 GCA_019247865.1 Acidobacteriota bacterium | reverse complement strand
CGCGCGCTCGCGCCTGCGTTCGACCGCCGCGAGGTCTGCCAGCGCGAGCTCGATCTGGATCGTCTCGATGTCGCGCGCGGGATCGACGGAGCCTTCGACGTGGACGATGCCTTCGTCCTCAAAGCAGCGCACGACCTGCACGACCGTGTCCGTCTCGCGGATGTTGGCGAGAAACTGGTTGCCCAGGCCCTCGCCCTGCGACGCGCCGCGCACGAGCCCGGCGATGTCCAGAAACTCTATCGTCGCGGGAATGATGGTGCTCGTTTTCACCAGCCGCGCGAGCGGTTCCAGCCTCTCGTCCGGCACGGGCACGACGCCGACGTTGGGCTCGATGGTGGCGAAAGGATAGTTGGCCGCGAGCGCGGCCTGCTGCGACGTGAGCGCGTTAAAGAGTGTGGACTTGCCGACGTTCGGCAAACCGACGATACCTGCGCGAAGCATGTTTGATGAAACCCTGACCTCTCAGTGTAAATATTCGCACCGAAGCGAAACTAAAACTTTTACACTGCGCGAGCGGAAAAGGCAAAAGTAAAGGGGACTCTCAGCTACGGCTTGACCGCGCGCGTGGCGATGAGCGTCGCGGTGTAGCGTGAGAGTTGATGGCTTGCGCCGTGGCCGTCTTCGTAAAAGCCGTGGAGGACGAAGCCCGCGTCGAGCTGGCCGCCGATTTGATCGGTCAGGGTGTGGCCGAACTCCAGTGGGTCGCCGCTCTCGATGCGAAGCGCGCGCTCCTCTTGGGATAAGCTTTCCAAATCCGAATAAGGGAGCTGGTGCTTGACTTCAAGCCGACCGCGCTCGGCCAGCTCTGCGTCGAAGATGTAGATGACGGGATTCAGAAATCCGGCGAGCAAAATTCCGCCGTGGCGCAGGACGCGAAAGGACTCGCGCCAGACCGGCCGCACGTCCTGTGTGAAGAGGTTCGAGCAGGGATGAAAGATGAGGTCAAAGCTTTCGTCCGCGAAGCAGGAGAGGTCTGACATGAGGCCCTGCACTGTCTTTAGCTCAAGCGCGTCCCGGTCGGCGACGAAGCGATCCTGCGCGAGCTGCTTCGGCGAATTGTCGAGCACGGTCACACGCGCGCCCGCCGCAGCGAAGAGCGGAGCCTGCTGGCCTCCGCCGGACGCGAGACACAGCACGTCGAGACCTTTTAATTCGGGAAACCATTCGCGCGGAACGGGCCGCGTGTTGGTCAGCAGGACTTCCCACACGCCGCGCCGCGCGGCCTCGATCTGCTCCGCGCTGACGGGCTTGGTCCATTCGTTCCCGCGCTCGACCTCTCTGTCCCAGGCCGCGCGATTGTGCTCTTCGATCTTCATCAAAGTTCAGATGAGCCTGCGTGTCTTGAACTTGACCTGGAACATACGCTGCTTGCCGCGCGAGAGGACCAGCGTGTGCTCAACGCCCTCGCGGCGGAAAATCTCTTCGAGCTCGGTCGTCGTAAAAGTTTCAACCGTCCGGCCGTCAATCGCCTGAATCACGTCGCCCGTCAGGATGCCTGCTTCGGAGGCAGGGCTGTTGGGCGTGACGCTCTCCACCGTGATGGTCTTGCAGCCCGCGCCGCCCGTCTCGAAATCAATGCCGCTCATCTCCTCCTCGAACGGCTCTGAGAGGCTCTCGTTCGGTTCCAGCATCATGTGCTGGCGCGTGTAATCGATGGTCACTTTGAAGCGGCGCAGGACTTCATTGCCGAGCGGCCCGTCGTTGTCTTCTTTGGTCTCGGCCCCTTTGCTTGCGACGGAAAAGCTGACGACCGGATCCTTGAGCACGAAGCTGCCCAGTTGAAACGTCTCGACGCGCGCCTGTACGTTCGCGGATTTCCCGCCGACGCCGCGCGACTTGCTCTCGCGCCGCCGGTTCAGGGCTTTGAGCAGCGCGTGTCTTTTGACGAAGGGCGTGTTGACAGAGAGCGTGCCGTCCGAGCCTGTGTCTATCTCGAACAGCCCTTCGGCGCTCCTTTGTCCCGCGAGCGTCAGGCTGGCGCGTGCGCGCGGCGTCCGGGTGATCGTCAGCGGAATCGTCTCGCCGCGACCCGTGTAGGTGTAGCTCTGCGGGTCAAAGAGGCTGATGGTCTGCGCTTTGTAATCAAGCTCGACGACGAACTCCTTGATAAAGTCGTAGCCGATGACGCCGTCAATGTCCTGCATCTCACAGGGGAACGTGCTGAAGGTCAGGCCCGCCGTGACCTGGCTGGTGACGCGCGCGCCGCCGAGACTCAGTGCGACCTCCTTGAGCAGCACGCCGTTCAAAGAGCCGCCGATGCCGTTGACCTCCACTTTGCTCTTAGGCTGCAAACCCAGATTCTTCGCGCGCAGCTCGTTGATGACAGTGATGCCCGCCCCGGTGTCGAAGATGAACTTGAGCGGCGCGGAATCGTTGATGCGCGCTTTGACGAGAATGATATTGCCGAGAAATTCAAAAGGGATGCCGACCGCGCTGCGCCCGGACTCAAAGCTTATTTGAGGAGGCTTCGCGGGTTTGAGCGGATCGGGCTTGCTCCTCTTCCGCTGCGCCTGCGCCGCAGTAGTCAAAGCGCAGAAGATCAATAAAGAGAGCGTTAAGACGCGCGTGAGTTTGTGATTCATGTTTGGTGTCCCGCTGAAATTTAGCCACGGATTCACGCGGATCGACGCAGATGAAAAATCAAGTTGTTTTTATCTGCGTCGATCCGCGTGAATCCGTGGCTGATTAGATCGCGCCGAGCTGCCGGTACATGCTCATGAAGTCGAAGTTGTTCCAGGCTTCGACGATCTTGCCGTCGCTGATGCGCACGAGAGCGATGCCTGTGAACGCGGCTTCCCTGTGAGAGGCCGCGAAGCCGAGGCTGTCTCCACGGTGACTGCCGCGCACGGAGCAGCGCACGGCGACCCGGTCGCCTTCGGCAATGGCGTCCTCCACGACGACGTAGATGTCCGGAAAGGCTTCGCGGAACTTCCGGTGAAAGGGCCTGAAGTCGGCCGTGCCGCGCAGGGGTTGGCCGCTCTCGTCCGCGAGGCCATGCACGACCGCGTCCGCCGCCAGCATCTCGTCAATCGCTTCCGCGCGCCCCTGGTTCCAGACCTCTTCAAACCAACGCTGCACCAGGGCTTTGTTCTCTTCCAACATAAGACGCTCCTTAATTAAAAACGGTCTTAGGTCTTTGATGTCCGACCAAGCTTGAATTTCATCGCTCAACATTGAAGAGCGTGCAAAGACCGAAGCACAAAGACCTAAGACCGATGTATATACCCATGTGATGCGCCCTGTCACGCTCCGGCTTACTGCTTCACACGGTAGAGCCGCACGTCCGCCGGCAGAAATTTGGAGGAGGCGTGCATCACCTGCTCGAACATCTCGTTGCCCGCGCCGTCCCTGAGTTCCGGAAAGAGTTGTGCGGGCGTCGAATCCGGCCGGTCTATGAAGACCAGATACTCGATCTCCTGCTCCTTTAAGTAGCTCAGAAAGCCCGCTCGGTCGCGCGGCGCGTCGGTCGAGGAGCGAAAGTTCTCCGGCGCAATCAACGAAAGAGCGGGCACCGTGCCGTCGTCGCTGAAGATGCGCGTGCCGGGCCGGAACTGCTCGCGCAGGCTGCTGGCGACGGAGCCGTAGGTGTACTCGCGTTTGATGTAACCGGCGGAATAGGCGAGCTGTACGCACGCGTTGAACAGCGAGACGGCGACGATGGCGTAGAGGAGCCTGCGCGTCTGGAGCGGTTTCAGGCGCATGAGCTGCAAAAACGTCCAGGGCAGCAGCGGCGCTCCGAGCGCGAAGAGCAGCAACCCGTAACGCGGAAAGATGATCGGCTGCTTGTGCGTCAGATAAGCCAGCACGATAAAGCCCAGAAAGGCATAGAAAAAGAGGCTGACCGGCAACACCTCGCGCAGCTCTCTTCCGGACTTCCTGCGTTTGAAGATGAGCCATCCCGCAGTCAGGCACGCGGCGAGCACGGCCATGTCCGTCGAGAGCAGCAGCGCGCCCACATCGCGCGCAACGCCCGCGAGCGAGAAGCTGGCGAGGCTCGGATTGACGGAGAGCAGCCAGTCCATGTATGCCTTGCGCGCGACGAAACAGGCCATCCAGTCGCCCGTTGCCTTCCAGGAGATATAGAACCAGAAGAGCGGCGGGAAAATCAGAATCGCACACGCGACAAGCGAGACGCGCCGCCCCATAAAAAATTGAAGCGCGGGCACGAGCGGAATCAGCATCCAGCTATCCACGCGCGTCAGCCCCGCAAGCGCAATCAGGATGGCGGCGGCGATCCACTTCCTGCGCTGAACGAAAAAGACTCCGCCCAACACGAAGAAGGCGTGCGGGATGTCCGTCATCGACGAAGCCGAGTTGAAGATATGCAGCGGACTCAGCGCGACGAGCGCGAAGGTGAGCAGCGCCGCCTTGTGATGATTCGTGAGCCTGTAAGTGATGTCGTAGACGAGCAGGCAGATGCCGACGCCGCAGAGCGCAGAGACCAGCTTTGAGACGTAGAACGGATGACCGAAGAGCACCACCAACGCGGCACAGATGAATTGATAAAGCGGCAGCCAGAATCCATAAAGGTCTGTCAGATGAAACGTCCCGGAGGAGAGCTTTGCGCTCAGGGCTTCGACCTCGCGTATGTACGCGTAGGCGTCGCCGAAAGCGTTCGGGAGCAGGAAGGCCGCGAGGACTCTCGGCACGGCGGCTGTCAGCGTGAGCGCTGTCCAGAGCCGGGGGCGTGTGGCTGAAATCATCGAAGACCGGTGATGCGGTTCTATTTCAACTTATCTCTTACTTCCGCCGACAGATAGGTCCGAAAGATGTAGTCACTTCGTTCATTGGCAACGTGGCAGTCCTGACAACTTTGCAGCTTTCCGCGCCCTTCTACTTTCGCCCCCGTTCCATCTACCACCATATATTCCCAATCCCCGCTCGCCGGATTGAATCCTTTCTTCTGTTTGATCATCACCGTCAATAATTCAGGCGTCTGGTCATCCTGCACAGCCAGTTTTTCTTTAACGATGACCGAGCCTTCCGGGAATTTCGGATGCTGCTGGTTGAGCATCGCATCTTCTCCGACAGCATTCACATAGACCGTGACATACCTCTTATGATGTGGATTGTCCGGGCCATTAACTATCACGCCTGTCGGCGCTTGCCATATCTTACAGGACAGAGCGCTTTGGGGCGTCATAACTTTCGGCACATCATTAACCTTCGCCCAGTTTCTGTATCCCTCTATCTCCTTGACCTGCGTGGGCGCGGAAGGTTGGGCGGGAGTGTTCGAGCTTTTGACCAGTTGGAGCGTCAGGAAGACCAGCGCGCAGGCCAGCCAGCCGATGACGATGAAGGTCCTGGAGTTCTGAAAGCTGAGCCTCGGTCTGTTCATAGTAGTGTACTCCTCTATCAGATTCGTAAGGATTTGAAATAGGAGATGCCGGGTTGAATGACCGGCGTTGCTTTCTCGCTTGCGCTCACCTCACAGAAGGCCGCTCATGCCGTTTGAGAAACTCTTTCACTTCGGCCTGCGAGCGCAGCCAGATAATGTTCTTCGCGTTTGCATTCGCTTCGAGCAGGCTGACGATTTCAGGGCGCGTCCGGCGCGGATAATTATATATCCAGAGCAGGAATTCCAGGCTCAGTTTTTCGGGACAGCCGGCGGCCATGTCCGGCCTGGTGCGTTGACGATAGATGAAGGCCCGCTTCAGGACGCGCCAGAGACAGAGCCAGCGCGAGAGGTCTAAGAAGATCACCGTCTCGCAGGCCGCGAACCGCAGGTCGAGCGTGCCCGAATAATTCCCGTCCATGATCCATGCCTCGCGTGTGACGAGCGCTTCGACCGTCTTCCGCCACTCCGCCTTAGGCATCTCGACCCATCCCGGCTGCCAGTAGAGCTGATCCAGATGGAGCACTTCGAGCTTCAGGAGCGCGCCCAGACGCGCGGCCAGCGTCGACTTGCCCGCGCCGCCCGAACCGATGACCAGCACCCTTCGCATCACGCAAAAGAATCTCACGCACAGGCGCAAAGACGCAAAGCAGAG
>JAFBAJ010000039.1 GCA_019247865.1 Acidobacteriota bacterium | reverse complement strand
GGGGATGCCCAGGGATTCGAGCATCGTGGACATCGGCGGGTAGACGTTCTCGTCCGAGCCCGTCACGAGGTGGCCGCGCGCCTGCAACATCCCCGCCAGCGAAGCCATCGCCGTTCCGCAGATGCCGATCAGGTGATAGTGCATAAGCCGTCGTTATTGTTTGAGCAAGTTGTAAAAGGGAAGCAGGCTCACTTTTTGATAGAGCGGCGCGGGCATCTCCTCGTAGTTGCCGCAGGGCTTGGCCTGCTGCGTCTTGAGGTCGTTGCAGTGCGTCGTCCCTTTCAGGAAAGTGCCCTTCGAGTTGTAGTAGTCTTCGCGTTTGACCGTGATGCTGCCACGAAAAGTGTTGAGCGTCGAAGAGATTTTGGCGACCGTGCCGTCTCTGCGAAAGTAGTACATCACGTACTGCACCCAGTCGCGCGAGGCGCTTTGCAGCGTGAAGCTCGCGCCGACGACTTTGCCGTCGCGCAGCCAGACGTAGGCGCTGGAGTTGAGGTTGTTGCTCGGATCGGCCGCCTGCAGCTCCTGCTCGCTCTTGAATGTGCGCCAATGCACCTCGCCGGTGTTCGACGCCGCAGAGCTATCGTCAGCGGCGAAGATGCGTGCGCTTCCTTCGTTGCTCTTGACGTAGGCGTCTATCTCTTTACTGTAAACCTCAATCTCCGCCACCTTGCCCGTCGGCTGGGAAGTCGAGAGCGACGGAGACTGCTGCTGCTGCGCGTGCACGACCAGTGGCATCAACACGAAAATCATCAGGCCGAAGATCATCAGCGTTCGCTTCATCCTGTTCCTCCCTAAAATTTTTCCGAGAAGCTGTTTGAAAAAGCCGCAGAGCAGCATTAACAGTCACAAAGTAGCGCCATTAAAAACCGCATCGCGTCGCCATTAAAAGCCACAGAGCGGCGCTATTAAAAGCCGCAGAGCGGCGAAACGTTTATCGTCTCAACAGCCGCAGAGCGAGTGGCATTAAAAGCCGCAGAGCGGCGAAGTGTTTGTAGCCTCAACAGCCGCAGAGCGGCGAAATGTTTATCATCTCAACAGCCGCAGAGCGGCGGAATAATTGATAGCCGCGGAGCGGCGACATGTTTATAGCCCGCAAAAGCCGCAGAGCGGCGGCATGTTTATAGCCGCAGAGCGGCGTCACGAAGAGCCGCGGAGCGGTCATAATTAATAGCCGCAGAGCGGTCATGATTAATAGCCGCAGAGCGGCGACATGTTTATAGCCCGCAGCCGCCACCCGATTTGAAGCTCCGATAGGAGCGACATATTCCGCTCCTGACGGAGCTCATCTGTGGGAGACTGGAGGGGCTATAAACATCCAGCTCCTCCGGAGCTTCTAAAACATATTGCTCCTATAGAGCTTCAAAACATCTTGCTCCTATGGAGCGGCGGAAATATCTCACTCCTCCGGGGCTTCGGAAACATCTCACTCCTCTGGGATTTCGGAAACATCTCGTTCCTACGGAGCTTCGACCGGCCATAAACATCTCGCTCCTCAAGGAGCTTCGACCATGCACTTTTTCAAACGCCTTCTAAGAGCGTGCGACGGGGAGCGAGAACGCGAAGGTCGAGCCGCGCCCGAGTTCGGATTTGACTTCGATCCGGCTGCCGTGCAGCTCGACCAGCTGGCGCGTGATGTAGAGCCCGAGCCCCGTGCCCTTCTCGCCGCGCGTGGCACGACTGCGCGCCTGCTCGTACTTGTCAAAGAGGCGATCCACGTCCTCCTGCGCGATGCCGACGCCGGTGTCCGAGACGGAGATCAGCACGCGCCCGTTCTGCTGTTCGGCGTTGATCGAGACGTGCCCGCCGCGATTGGTAAACTTGACGGCGTTCGAGAGCAGGTTGACCAGAATCCGGCGGAGCTTGGCCCGATCCGCTTCGACGGGCGGCAGATCCTGCGGCAATTTCTCTTCGAGCGTCAAACCCTTTTCCTTCGCCAGCGGCTCCATCGTCTCGCGCAGCTCGCCCACCACGCCGCCGAGGTCTATCGCCGCCATGTCGAGACGCATCGTGCCCGATTCGAGCTTTGACGCATCGAGCAGGTCGTTGACCAGTTCGATGAGGCTCTGCGTGTTGCGCTCCATCATCGTCACCATGTTCTTCTGTTCGGGCGAGAGCTCGCCGAGCCGCCCCGAAGTGAAGAAGTTGATGACGCCGCTGATGACCGTCAACGGCGAGCGCAGGTCGTGCGTCGTGAGAGCCAGAAACTCCTCTTTCATCTCGGCCAGCTCGCGCAGCTTCGCGTTGGCCTCGTTCAGTTCCTGATTGTTCTGCTGCAACTGTTGGTTGACCTGTTCCAGCTCTTCGCGCTTCTCTTCCAGTTCGCCGAGCACGGCGACGAGGTCTTTGTTCTGCCGCTGCACCTCTGCGATGACTGGGTCGTTCAGATCGTCTCCGAGAAATTCGCGCAGGCCGTCGAGCCGCTCTTTGATGTCACTCGTCGCGTGACGCGGCAGCCACTTGATGACGGAGACGCGCGTGCCCTGCTGCGGCGCGGTCTGGATGTCGAACTCGTCCATCAGCTTGCGCGTTCCAGACAGGCCGACGCCCATTCCCGAAGCGGAGTGATAACTGCCGCGCAGGATCGAGCGCAACGTCGCCTCGTCGATGCCGGGGCCGTCGTCTCGCGCCGTGACGCGCAGTCCCACGTCCGCGCCCCGCTCGGCCAGCGCGAGCGAGATCGCGCCCGCGCCCGCGTACTCGTAGATGTTGCGCGTGATCTCTGAAACGGCGGTCGTGATCTTGATCTGCGTCGTCTGGTCAAAGCCCATCTCGCGCGCCAGCCGCCGCACGCGGTCACGCACCTTGATCGTGTCCGCCTCGCGCCGCACGTAAATCTCGCCGAGCCTCGTCGTCTGAATGTCTTGCATCATAAAAACGGTCTTTGGTTTTAGGTCTTTGGCCTTTGATGTCTTATCAGCCTTAACATCTATTATTCAAGCTTGATGAGCGTACAAAGACCAAAGACCTAAGGCCAAAGCAAAGACTTATCTTGCTACTAAGATTGTTGCGTCGTCAGCCTGGCGTCCGTAGTCGCGCATCATGACGCCGGCCATGAGCTGCGGGCTGCGCCGGAGGATGCCCGGATAGGAATTGATGTCCCAGGCTTCGCTCAGGCCGTCGCTCGCGAGGAGCAGGGTCGCGCCCTCCGCCCACCGCTCAGACCAGACGCGTATCTTGCCGAGCCGCGCGCCGAGCGTGCCGTTGGCCGGAATGGGATTAAAACGCACGGGCGTCTCGAAGGCGCGCACGGCGATGTTGCCCACTCCTGCATAATGCACGCGCTCGGCGGCTCTGTCTATCATCGCCACGCCCATCACCGCGCCGCGCGTGGCGCGCAGCACATCATGCGCCGCCAGCAGGACCTCTTCCAGGCCTTCGCCCATCCACTCCGCGAGCGAATCCAGAGCGACATCCGCAGCCTCCTTCGCGCCCGGCCCGTGCCCGAGCCCGTCCACGACCGCGTAGAGCGTGCGCTGCTGGCGCGTCTGAATAAAATAGGCGTCGCCGTTGACCTCTTCGGTCGGATGCGGGCGGCTCCAGACGCCCACGCGGCGTGTGAGTTCAAGCGCGGGCGGCGACCCCTCTTCGCGCCGGACCCACTTGCGCGCGAGCAGGACCGTCCCGTGCGACGTGCGACGCGCCTGCGCCGCCGTCAGCCTCCCGGTCGTACGCACGGTGGAGTAGACATCGAACTCGTCCGTCAGGCGTTGAATCGCGCCGAGCCCCGCGCCGAGGCTCCCGCTGGTCGAGACTCCATCCCGGATCGCCCGATCCAGATTATAGATGCCCGGCCCCTGGTCCCAGTAAAAAAGCTCCAGCCCCGCGTCCGCGCCCAGAGTTTCGGTGTAATGGAGCACGCCTCCGCCGCCCGCGTAACGCGCGGCGTTGGTTCCGATCTCCTGCACGACGATGTCGAGCTCGGCCAGCTCCGTCTCGCCGAAACCGAGCCCGCCCGCGTACTCGTGCACACGCCTGCGCGCCGCGCCCACCTGGGCCTCATCAGTGATCTCGATAGAACGGATTTCGCGCATCAAAAGCAGGAGTCAGCAGTCAGAAGCCAGGAGCCGGAAGGCAAAGCACTACGCCGCTTTTCTTCCGGCTCCTGACTTCCGGCTTCCGG
>JAFBAJ010000256.1 GCA_019247865.1 Acidobacteriota bacterium | reverse complement strand
CGTCGTAATCAGCCGGGACAGGAATGTCTGTGGAATCGCCCCACACGACCGCGCCGTAATTGGTCGCCGGATCGAGCGAGGTGTACCAGGTTCCCGTTGACGGCCTCCAGACAGCGAAGTTGGTGCGCCCGTCTCCGTCATAGTCTCCCTGCACGGGCACATCTCCGCTCTGCCCGAACTGCTGGTAAGCAAACTGTCCGTCGCTGCTGCGCAGGTAATACCAGAAACCGTTCGATGGTCTAAAGACAGCGACATCTGTCTTCCCATCGCCGTCGTAATCAGCCGCGACCGGAAGGTCTCCATTCGTGCCGAAGGGAATGGCGCGGAAGGAGTTGTCTGCGGAGTTTAAGATGTACCAGTAGCCTGCGCCCGGACGAAAGACGGAGAGGTCTGTCAACCCGTCGCCGTCAAAGTCCGTCGTCTCCGGAGCGCGCGAGAAGGGAGTTAAATTGAGGAGCAGGCGCAGTGAGTGACCGACAATGACATCAGTCCGGCCGTCCTGATTATAGTCGCCGACGGTGAGCAGGCCGGATTGTTCCGTCGAGTAATCGCCCGCCGAACAGAAACCGCCCGTCCCGTCTCCGATCAAGATCGAGGTCTCACGAAAAGACTGTACGGCCAGGTCGAGCTTGCGGTCATGATTGAAATCGGCCGCGATCAGATTCGCTGTTTGCACGCCCGCGTAAATAGTGCGGGGCGGCAGGAATCCGCCCGTGCCGTTGTTCAAGAGAAGTTTGAGGCTATAGGAAGTGTCCGGCGAGACGGCTAGATCATCGAAGCCGTCCCGGTTGAAATCGCCGACCACGACGCTTTGAGAGCTGAAGGTGTTGACCACATTCGCGTAGGTGTTGGGCTGCGCGAAGCCGCCCGCCCCGTTGCCCGGCGCAACCGAGATGCTATGGTCGGCATTGACTGTCAACAAGTCCGTCTTTCCATCGTGATTGAAATCGCCATTGAAGACCTGGAACGGGGAGCCCGGGATGAGCACGGTAGTCGGCGAGGCTAAAAAGGTACCGTCACCGTTGCCGAAAAAGACGCGCACGCTGCCGGTATTGGCTAAGGCCACAGCCAGATCGAGCTTGCCGTCACGATTGTAATCCTCGATAGCCAGAGTTCCCGTCGAGGCGTCCAGCAGCATCACACTGGGGTTGCTGAAAGTGCGTGAGCCGGTATTGAGCAGAAGCACTATGCTGGAGGAGTTTGAATTGGCGATTGCCAGATCAAGCTTGCCGTCGCGGTTAAAGTCCGCAGCCTTGAGATCAGGCACGTTGCCGGTTGCCAGAGCGTTATACAAAACCTGCGCGGAGAAGCCGCCGTTGCCGTTGCCGTATCTGATACGGACGTTGGTCTGGGACATGTCCGCCACGTCGTCCAGCCCGTCGTTATCAAAGTCGGCGGTGAGCAAAGGCCCGTAGACGCTCGCATCGGACGAGCCGACGAGAGGCGCTGAGTAGAAATCTCCTGCGCCGTCGTTCAGAGCGATGGAAGCATTGCTCTCAGCCGGAGCTACGCTGACCAGATCGAGCCTGCCGTCGAGGTTGAAATCCGCGGTCGATGCGCCGTAGGGCAGAAACCCGACGCGGAGGTCTTTGACCGGGCCGAGAGCGCCCGCGCCGGCTCCATAACCCACACGCAGGCCAGCATTGTAGGAAGCGATGATGTCATTCTTCCCATCCTGATTCACATCTCTGACGGCGAGCATGGTGGTGATTCCGATCAGGCCGGACAGGGTCACACCTGAGCCAAAGCCTCCCGCTCCATTGCCCGGATAAAAGGTCGGGACGGTGCCCATCACCAGAAAATCCAGCTTGCCGTCGCCGTTCCAGTCGGCGGCGATGAAGTTGTTGGGGTTGTTGGCCGAGACGGGCGACGGCGCGCTGAAGCCGCCCGCGCCGTTGCCGAAGAAGAGAGAGATGGTGTTTGAATTCTGATTGGACAGCGCAAAGTCCGCTTTGCCGTCACTGTTGAAATCTCCCGCGGCGACGGCCTTCACGAGCGACCCGCCGGACGGCAGAGTCATGGGCGAGCCGAAACCGCCCGTGCCGTTGTTCAGCATAATGGCGGCGCTGTCGTTGATGATGTTGGCGGTCACCAGATCGGGTCTGCCGTCGCCGTTGAAGTCCGCCGCGGCCAGCCCGACGGGATAGCCGCCGGTCTGGTAAACGCTCAGGGTGAAGCCGCCCGCGCCGTTGTTCAAAAGGAGCGTGACGGTGAGCCCGGTCTCATTCGCCGTCGCCAGGTCAGCTTTGCCGTCGCCGTTGAAATCGGCCGTGACGATGTGCCTCGGGTTCGGGCCGACACCGAAAGTGGCAGGCGTTCCCAATCTTCCGGTCCCGTCGCCCAGCGACACCGCGACGAAGCTCGAAGCATTGTTAGCCACCGCGATGTCTGCTTTGCCGTCCTGATTGAAGTCCGCCGTGACGACGGCGTATGGCTCCTGCCCGACGAGAAAGTTACGCGCGCCCCTGAACTTCGCCGCGTCGCAATCGACGGCATGGACGGAGCAGGGAATCAGCATGAGAAAAATAATCGCAATGGCTCTTTGATAAAAAAGCTGAAACATCTACTTTCCTTTGGAAATCAGGCAGGATAGGTGCCAACCGATGTGAGAGATTAGCAGGTCAGGGGGCGCAGGAGCGTGTCAAAGTCAGAGCCCTTCGTCGTCGATCCGAATCTTCATCCGGCGCAGCGTGCGCAGGTCTTCGTCGGTCAGGTCGAGCGCGGCTTCGTCCGTCTCTTCGTCCGCCTCTTCGCCTTCGTGCGGGCGCAGTCCGATCTCCAGCCGGAGCGTCAGCTCCATCTCGTAGCCAGCCTCGCGCAGGCGCTCGATGGCCTCCGCGACCTGCGGCGAACTCTCGACCGCAGAGTTGATGGCTGCGCCGATCTCCTGCACGATCTCTTTGGCTGTGTCGTCGATCTCCAAAATAATTTCTCAGGGCTCTGGGGCGACAGGGGAATGGTCTCTGCTGACGCAAAGGATGCTACGCGACGCGCACGCTCGCGGTCAACTCAAATGGATTAGCCACAGAGACACAGAGGCACAGAGAAGATAAAAGATATTCTTTTGAAAAACACTGTGTCTCTGTGTCTCTGTGGCAGATTTAAAGAGCGTGTGCTAGGCTGCGCTGAAATTCCCTTGCTGTGAACCGATTTCCCGACCGGAGAGACGAGGCGTCATGTCAACCAAAACCAGCTCTGAGCGGCGCGAGCGCTTCGAGACCACTTCCGGCATCGAGCTGCCGAACGACTTCAACCCCACGAACACGGAGCCGCTCGACTACGAGCGCGACCTGGGCTCGCCGGGCGAATATCCTTACACGCGCGGCGTCCGTCATAACCTGTATCGCGGTCGCTTCTGGACGATGCGGCAGTACGCCGGTTACGCGACGGCCGAAGAGTCGAACGCGCGCTACAAGTATCTTTTGCAGAACGGGACGACGGGGCTCTCTGTGGCCTTCGACCTGCCGACGCAGATCGGGCTCGATTCGGACGACCCGCTCTCGGCGGGCGAGGTCGGCAAGGTCGGCGTGGCGATAGATTCGCTCGACGACATGCTGCGCCTCTTCGACGGCATCCCGCTCGACACAGTCTCGACCTCGATGACGATCAACGCGACGGCCTCGACGCTGCTCTGCCTCTACCTCGCGGTCGCGCGCAAGCAGGGCATCGCGCTGGAGAAGGTCAACGGCACGATTCAGAACGACATCCTGAAGGAGTACATCGCGCGCGGCACATACATCTATCCGCCGCGCCCTTCTCTCAGGCTCATCACGGACACCTTCGCCTTCTGCGCGCGCGAGGTGCCGAACTGGAACACGATTTCGATCAGCGGCTATCACATCCGCGAGGCGGGCTCGACCGCCGCGCAGGAGATCGCTTTCACGCTCGCGGACGCCATCGCTTACGTCGAGGCGGCGATTGCAGCCGGATTAAAAGTCGATGAGTTCGCGCCGCGCCTCTCGTTCTTCTTCAACGCGCACAACAACCTGCTGGAAGAGATCGCAAAGTTTCGCGCGGCGCGTAGATTGTGGGCGCGCACGATGCGCGAGCGGTTCAAGGCGCGCGATCCGCGCTCGCTGATGCTGCGCTTTCACACGCAGACCGCAGGCTCTTCGCTACAGGCGCAGCAGCCAGAAGTCAACGTCGTGCGCACGACCATACAGGCCCTCGCAGCAGTCCTCGGCGGGACGCAGTCGCTGCACACGAACTCGCTCGACGAAGCCCTCGCCCTGCCGACCGAAGAGGCCGCGCGCCTCGCTCTGCGCACACAGCAGGTCATCGCTTACGAATCGGGCGTCGCCGACACGGTCGACCCGCTCGCGGGCTCTTACGCCATCGAGCAGTTGACGAGCGAGCTCGAAAGCCGTGCCGCGGATTACATCGAAAAGATAGACGCGATGGGCGGCATGCTGCGCGCGATCGAGGCCGGTTATGTCCAGCGCGAGATACAGGAGGCGGCCTACGAATACCAGCGCGCGATCGAGACTGACGAGCAAACAATCGTCGGCGTCAATCGTTTTCAGCTCGAAGCCGAATCGAACATCCCGATCCTGCGCGTCGATGCGAGCGTCGAACGAGCGCAGGTCGAACGCGTCCGCGCCGTCCGCGAAAGACGCGACAGCGTGGCCGCCGAAACAGCCCTCGTCAGGCTCGAAGAGGCCGCACGCGGAACCGAAAACATCCTGCCCCGCATCCTCGACTGCGTCGAAGCGCACGTCACCGTCGGCGAGATCAGCCACCGCCTCCGCCGCGTCTGGGGCGAGTACAGAGAGGCCGTCACTGTTTGATGAAACAGGGAAAGTGAAGATGAGCCGCTTCAAAACATATGTGGCCTGTGCCTGCTTGAGCCTGTTGAGCCTGCTCGCTCTGAATCCGGCTGAGCAGACGAAGGCTGCTCCGACTTCGCTTCGGCAGGAGCAGGCTCAGTGGGAGAGGTACAGGACGCTGGACGAAGAGTTCTCGGTGCTGATGCCGGAGCTGCCGGGCGTGTATCAGAGCATGAAGTGTCTGGACGGCCCTCTCTGCCAGCTCCAGCGCATAGACACAACTTATAGCGCGTATTCGGACGGCGTCGTGTATCTGGTCATTTCATATAAGACTCCGCACAGCCCTTCGCTCGAAGATATTATCTCTGAGAGATTGAGCCCGGACGTGAGCGCTTCCATCACCTTTCAGTCTGAGGTGAAGCTCAATAAGTTCAAAGGCCGGAAGATCATCTACACGGCGAAGCCTTACGGCTATGATATTGTGACGGGATTTTACGCGACGAAGGAGCACGTCTACGAAGTCTCTGCGGTCGGCGGCAGCCGGACGGATGCGGCGATCAAAAAGTTCTTCGAGTCGTTCGAGCTGGGCGGCAGGAAGGGAACGGAGATCGGCGAAGGCGCGAGGCTCAGCGACGCAGCGACGCCGGCTCCCGTCACACCGAAAAAGAATGAAGTCGCCGGGGGCATTCAGGCGACGCAGATTTACAAGCCGAACGAAGTGACGCGCAAGGCTATCATCGTGGTCAAACCCTCGCCTGAATATACTGAGGAGGCGCGCCGGAATAGTGTGACGGGCAAGGTCACTTTACAGATGATCTTCAATTCCTCCGGACGGGTCACGAACATACACACGGTCAGCGGTCTGCCCTACGGCCTGACGGAGAAC
>JAFBAJ010000642.1 GCA_019247865.1 Acidobacteriota bacterium | reverse complement strand
TGCGCGAGGTTGAGGGTCTTCACCGCCTCGGCGACGTGGCGCGGCTCTTCCAGGTCGAGCGCGCCGGGCTGACCTTTGCCGACCGCGCAGAATCCGCAGTGGCGCGTGCAGATGTCGCCCGCCAGCATGAAGGTCGCAGTCCGGTCAGACCAGCACTCGAAGATGTTCGGGCAGCGCGCCTCCTGGCAGACCGTGTGCAGGTTCAAGCCCTCGATCAGCTTGAGCACGTGATTCTGGTTCGTCGGATCGCCCAGCCGAATCTTGAGCCACTCCGGCTTCGGCGCGCGCACACGCGCCGACGGCTTGTTATTGCTGAGAACTTTTAACTCGCGTCCCACTTTTGTTTTACTCCGCGACTACTGTTGATGAGAGCTATTCTATCATTGCCGCCGTGCATCTGTCGCTGTTGCCTTCCGCAGATGATTGAGCTTATAGTGCTCTCTCTTTTACCGGCTCACTTCGGAAAGGAAGAGCTTACGATGAACCCCTACCAACCCCCGCAGCAGCAGCAACAACAGCCGTATTACCAGCCGCAGTACGCGCCGCCTCCGGTCGTGCAGCACGTCGTGCATTATCACCGGTCGCCGCCGAAATCCGCGGCTGCCGCAGCCCTCTTAGAGGTGTTCCCCGGCTTCTTCTTTCAGACCTTCGGCATCGGCAACATCTACGCCGGGAACGTCGCCGTAGGGCTGCTCTTCATGTTCGGCTACTGGTTCGTGCTGTTCGTCAATATTCTGTTGTGCTTCATTTTCATCGGCATCATCACGCTGCCCCTGTGCTGGATCATCATGATGATCATGTCGCCGCTGATCGCCGCGAACAAAGTTTCGACCAGCCGTTATTGAGCAGTCAGTGCGGGCTCAGGCTGCATCCCTAAGACCTCCGCGAAGCGCGCGATGATGCGTTCTTCGACTTGGGCCAGCTCCAGCTCGCGCCCTAAAAGTTTCTGCATCGAAGTGACCGGCTCGCCTTCGCAGGCGATGATGAGGTCGAAGAAGCTGAGGTCTGTGTTGACGTTGAGCGCGAAGCCGTGCGTCGTGACCCAGCGCGCGATGTGGACGCCGATGGCCGCGACCTTGCCCTCTGTGGTGTGCACGCCCGTCAGCCCTTTGATGCGAAAGCTCTCGATGCCGAAATCCGAGAGCGCGCGCATAAGGACTTCTTCGAGGTCGCGGACGTAGGCGTGCACGTCCTCTCGCTCCGGGCTGAGGTTGATGATCGGATAGCCGACGAGCTGGCCGAGGCCGTGATAGGTGACCTTGCCGCCGCGATTGGACTCGAAGACGGAGACGCCGCGCGCTTCGAGCACGGCCTGCGGCGCGAGGATGCCCGCCGCGGTCGCGCGCCGCCCGATGGTCAACACGTGCGGGTGCTCGACCAGGAGCAGCGTGTCTGGCTGCTCGCCCAGGAGGACTGCGCGCTCTGTCTCTTTCTGTTGAGCCAGCGCGAGGCCATATTCCATGCGCCCCAGCCGCTCGACGCGCAGGACTCTCTGTTTGATTTCGGTCTGCATCGGATGACGAAATTGTAACACAAGTCTCAAGTCCCAGGTTCCAGCTCCCAGGTCAGGCGACGTGCTTTTGACTTGAGACCTGGCCTTTCGGACTTGACTGCGCGCCCCTCTCAAGCATAGCTTGGGGCGGACTTCGCTGAATGCACTGAAGGAGAACCAACTTGAAACGCCCTTTCCTCTTAATCCTGATCTGTCTGGTCTTGTCGCCCGTCGCCGCGGAGGCGCAGAAGAAGCGCCCGTCGAGCAAGAAAAGCAGGACGACGGCGACGAAGACTGAACCTTCGCTCGAAGTCAGAGGCGGCGCGGAACGCGTCGCCGAACAGATCAAGGTGCTCTCGAAATTCCTGTACCTGCTCGGCGGCGTGGCCCGCAGCATCGAGGCCGCAGACGCTGCGGCGCAGAGAGGCGACGCTTCGCAAAGCGTCATCAGCCAGACTCAGCAGAGCAAGAGCACCGTCCGCAACAGCATTCGAAGTCTGCGCGAGCAACTGGATCAACTGGAACTCGATTTCCGGCTCAAGCCGGAGCTGCAACGCTACTACACGAGCCTCGCGGGCTCTGCCGCGAGCGCCGCTCAGGCCGAAGACGAAGCCGCCAACAATCAGTTCGACAGAGCAGGCCGCACACTACTGACGGTCGTCAATCGTCTCGCGGACGTGCTGCTCGAAATGCGCTAAAGAGAGCTCCAGACAGTCGTAGACCGACCCGGCGGTCTTTCGCAACGGGACCTGGTATCTGCTCAAGAGCACGGAAGGCTTCGCCTCAGTGCCCTTAGGCGCATCAGGTGACCGGCCGACTCCGAATGCTTACGTTCCTTAAAAGCTGATTTCACGCAAAGGCGCAAAGACGCAAAGGAAGACAAGTTGCTTCCTTTGCGTCTTTGCGCCTTTGCGTGAAATTACTTTTTCTTAGCGTAGTAGCCCTGACGCGAGCGGACGCGGAGTTGCGGGCGCGTCGGGACGGAGACCTTGAGGCGCAGGTACTTGCCGGTCGGCGAATCGTCCGAGGAGTAATATTGCAGCAGGTATTGTGAACGCAGCTCGGCGGCGATCTGA
>JAFBAJ010000771.1 GCA_019247865.1 Acidobacteriota bacterium | reverse complement strand
CGCATACCAACGAGAACGAGTACATTTCGTTTGCGGGCAATCGCAAATCCGAAGCCCTGCAGGACAGAATCATTCTCGTCCGCGTGCCCTACAACCTGCGCGTCTCGCAGGAGGAGCGCATCTACGACAAGCTCCTGAAGCAATCGGAAGTTTTGCGCAACGTGCACATCGCGCCGAACACCCTCAGGGTCGCGGCGATGTTCGCCGTCATGACGCGCCTCGAAGAACCCAAGCGCGCCAACGTGGACATCGTCAAGAAGATGAAGCTCTACGACGGCGAGGATGTAGAGGGCTACAAGTCTAAGGACGTGCGCGAGCTCAGGGACGAGACCGCGCGCGAGGGCATGGACGGCATCTCGCCGCGCTACATCATCAACCGCCTCTCTTCGGCTCTGGTGCGCGATGGCGTGACCTGCATCAATCCGATTGACGCCCTGCGCGCCATCAAGGACGGCTTCGAGCAGCATACGGGCATCAGCTCGGATCAGCGCGACCGTTATCTGAATCTGATCTCGGCGGCGCGCAAGGAGTACGACGAGCTGGCGAAGATCGAAGTCCAGCGCGCCTTCGTCTATTCCTTTGAAGAGATGGCGCGCACCATCTGCAATAATTATCTGGACAACGTCGAGGCGTACTGCAACAAGGAGCGCATCAAAGACCCCATCACCGAAGAGGAGATGGAGCCGGACGAGCAGCTCATGCGCTCCATCGAAGAGCAGATCGGCATCTCCGACAACGCGAAAAATACTTTCCGGCAGGAGATACTGATCCGCATCTCTTCGTACGCGCGCAAAGGAAGAGCGTTCGAGTACACTTCGCATGAACGTCTGAAAGAGGCGATTGAGAAGAAGATCTTCGCGGATCTGAAGGACGTGGTGAAGATCACGACCTCTGCCAAGACGCCCGACCCGGATCAGCTGCGCCGCATCAACGAGGTGGTGGATCGCCTCGTCCGCGACGGCGGCTACTGCCCTGTCTGCGCCAACGAGCTGCTGACCTATGTCGGCACGCTGCTCTCGCGCTGACGGCGGGCGGCGCGCTTCTTTTGAGAGAGCCTGAAAGTTAAGCTGTCATTCGCCCGCGCTTTTCGTTGTGAGAGGTGCGGGCGTTCTTTTCATGAATGTGAGTTACGATCTCCGGGAACGGCGAAAGTTTTTCGATAATTACGGTTCGCGCTCCAACGAGCAGGCGGCGGGAGCGCCGCCGCGCGGCGGGAGATTGACCTGCCCTTGCTGCGGGTATCCGACACTCGGCGGGCGCGGCGAATATGAGATCTGTTATCTCTGTAATTGGGAAGACGACGGGCAGGATACAAACAATGCGGACGAGATTTGGGGCGGCCCCAATAAAAATTATTCGCTCGTTCAAGCGAGAGATAACTTTGAGCTTTATCTGGTCATGTATCCGCCAGAAGAGGACACGCGGATTGGCGGGGCCGATTCGGAAAGGGTGCGGGAGATCAAAAGGCGGATTATCGATGCTTACTCTCAGATGATTGAAAGCAGGTCGCCGGACGAGATAGGCGCGCTGTGGAAGATAGTTTATGAAGGTGAGCGTGCCCTGAAGCAGGAATTACAGCGCAGAATTTTCAGTTGACTGATTGAGCTTATGAAGAAACGTTACTGGATCGCCGGAGCCTGCGGCGTGGTCGCGGGCGCAGCCGTCACGGCCAAGCTGTTGAGCCGTCCGGCCGAGATCGCCTGGGACGAGCACGCGGAGCTGCTGCCGCACGCCAGGCATTCGCGCTTCGCCGTCGTGGAGGGCGCGCGCGTGCATTATCAGGAGGCGGGCGAGGCGGATGCGCCGCCGCTGGTCCTGATTCATGGCTTCTGCGCTTCGACGCACGTCTGGCGAGAGGTCTTTCTCCCGCTCGCCGAGAACGGCTTTCGCGTCATCGTGCCGGATTTGTTGGGCTACGGTTTTTCCGACAAGCCGCGCGCGGGCGAATACACGCTCCATGAGCAGGCGCGCCACATCGTCGGGCTGCTGGATGAGTTGGGCCTGGAGCGTGCGACGCTCGTCGGCAGCTCTTACGGGGGAGCCGTCGCCGCGACCTGCGCGCTCGATTTCCCGGCGCGCGTCACGCGGCTCGTGCTCATCGGCGCGGTCGTCAACGACGAGCCGGTGCGCCAGCCCATGGCGCGGCTTGCGACCGCGCCCGTCGTGGGCGATCTGATCACGCCCTTTATGGTGGACTCGCACGCG
>JAFBAJ010000595.1 GCA_019247865.1 Acidobacteriota bacterium | reverse complement strand
CATGAACTCCGCGCGGATGGTTGGCGATGGTCACAGCGACATTCCTGGAGATCGCTTCGCCGATGAAACGATCAATCGAATCATTCATGGTCGGTATCTCGTCCAGACCACCCCGCGCAATAAACATGGGTGCGATCCTGGAGGCGTCATTCGCCAGGTACGTGATCGGGGAAAAGGACTTCACTATTTCCGGCGGCTCCTGCGTCGTATGAGTCTTTGACTGCTGGATATCCAGAAAAGCGTAGAACGCCACGAGGCAACGCACGTACTCGGGCTTATCCCGCAGGGCTATGCTCAGCATCGGGCCGCCGGCGGAATAGGCCGCCAAACAGAGACGGTCTTTATCAATATTGAGTTCATCAGCGTGTGCGCGGACGTAAGTGATCGCCGCCGTGACATCGCTCGCGGCTTCAGCCGTGAAAGGTTTCGGGAAGCCCAGGCGATGTGTGAAAGTGACGCCGACCATGCCGGAAGCAGCGACCAATCGCCCCCAGGACGTATAGACGCCCCAATCCTTCGCCCGGTTCTCCGAGTTCGCGCCGCCGTGAATGAACAGGACGGCGGGGCGGCGCTCGCCCTTCGCGAGACCCGGCGGAAGATAAACATCCATCAGCAGGTTGGGGTCGTTAACGTTTGTGTATTTGAGCTCTGACCGGACGATGACCTTGTCCATTCCCGGAACGCTGTACACGACCGGCATCATCACGATTTCCTTAAAACTTTTGGGACGGCTCCGCTCGGCTGGTGTTTGCGAGGCCGCCTGGCTCGCGCAGGCTGTCAGGCAGAGGAGCACAAGCAATAGGCGCAGGTGCGATTTAAGCATCGGATTATCCTTTCGGCTGCGTCGATAAGGCTGCACATACGATCTTCATAACTTTAATTTTCAAGGAAGCAGTCTAACGAAGCTTAGCGTCCTTTGTGAACGGTTGCGTGCGCGTCGCGTTCGGCGGCGGCGTCTGTGACGATGCAGAGGCCGTGGACCTTTTGGCTTTCCAGCCTGCGCATCAACTGCAAGGCATCCTGATAGCTGAGGCCGCTCGATTCGACGCCGCGCTCGCTGATGACGGCCCAGTGCTGGTCTGTGAGTTCTGACATCCCGGAGCTATTTTAATCCGCTTTCGGCTTTATTCAAACGGGGGAAAAGATTTACTATGTGTGACACACAAAACTCTGGAAACGAGAATGACCGGGCGAAAGAAGGGGGAAGCGTATGCGCTGGAGGGAAAGTCGGCAGAGCGATAACGTGGAGGATCGCCGCGGTATGGGGCGCGGCGGGTTGGCGATTGGCGGGGGACTGGGCACTGTGCTGTTGCTCGTGGCCGCGCTCATCTTTGGCGGCGACCCGCGCAAGATTCTGGAGGATGCACAAAACAACCCTCCGCAGCAGACGCAGCAATCACAGCAGCAGAATGATGAAGGAAAGCAGTTCGTCGCCTCCGTCCTCGGCAGCACGGAGGATGTCTGGGGGCAGCTCTTTCAGCAGAACGGAAGACAATACAGAAAGCCGAAGCTGGTGCTCTTTACCGGCGATGTGGATTCGGCGTGCGGGCAGACGAGCGCGGCGGTCGGCCCCTTCTATTGTCCGGGCGACGAGAAGGTCTACATCGACCTCTCTTTCTACCGCGAGCTGAAAGAACGCTTCCGCGCGCCCCGCGATTTCGCGCAGGCTTACGTCATCGCGCACGAGGTCGGCCATCACGTACAGAAGCTGCTGGGCATCTCCGACCGGATTGACGCGCAGCGGCGGCGGATGAGCGAGACTGAGTTCAATCAGCTCTCCGTGCGGCTGGAACTGCAAGCCGATTTCTTCGCGGGCGTCTGGGCGCATTACGCGGAGCAGAAGGGCCTGCTCGAAGTCGGAGACGTGGAGGAAGCCTTGCAGGCCGCGACCGCCATCGGCGACGACCGCCTGCAACGCGAGACACAAGGATACGTCGTCCCGGATTCCTTCACGCACGGCACTTCGGAGCAACGCGTCCGCTGGTTCCGCAAAGGCTACCAGACCGGAGACATGCGGCAGGGCGATACTTTCAACACGCGGAGTTTGTGAGATAAAATTTCACGCAAAGGCGCAAAAACAGAAAGCAGAAGCACGCGCAGGGAATAGCATTCAAGCCTGTGCGTGCTTCTGTCTTTCCTTCGCGTCTTTGCGCGAAACGTCTTAAACGTCTCCTGCTAATCGAATGCCCGCGAAGGCGATGCGAAAGTGGCGGCGGAAAAAGTTGCGGAATGAAGTCCGCAGGATAGGCGCGCGTGTGGCCCACGAGCCGCCCTTGAGGACGCGGTGGTCGCCGTCGAACCAGAGCTTGGAATATTCCGGGTAAGGAAAATATTTGAAGCCCGGATAGCCCGCAAAACTGTCGCTCGTCCACTCCCACACGTTGCCCGTCAGGTCTAAGATTCCATACGCGCTCGCGCCCGCCGGAAAGCTCCCGACCGCAGTCGTGCCCCAGCGCCGCTCATGAAAATTAGAGAGCGCGGGCGTCGGCTCCTCGTCGCCCCACGCGTAGCGACGTTTGCGATTCTCTCTCGCGTCCCACGAAGCGGCCTTCTCCCACTCGGCCTCGGTCGGCAGACGTTGGCCGCTGAAACGCGCGTAGGCCTCCGCCTCGTACCAGCTCACGCCCGTCACCGGATGCGTCGGTTGCCAGAGGGCTGCATCGAACATGCACTGCACGCGCCACTCGCTGCCATCGCTCTGCCAGTAGAGCGGGCACGTCCAGCCCTCTTTCTCTTTCCACTGCCAGCCCTCCTCGCTCCACCACTCGCGCCGCGCGTAGCCGCCCTCTCTGACGAAGTGCGCGTACTCTTCATTCGTCGTCAGGAGCCGGGAAATTTTGAAAGCCGGAAGAGCGACCGTGTGCGCGGGCAGCTCGTTGTCATAAGCGAAGGAGTCCCAGACGGAGCCCATCTCGAACGCGCCCGCCTCAATCGTCACCATCCCACGCTTTGCCGCGACGACATCGTTGACAGCAGCGCTCTCATCCACAGGGCGCGACTTGAGCTCCGGCCTCAGCAGTTGCAGCAGATACGCGAGCGTCTCCTGATGCTGGTACTCATGTTCCAGCACCAGTCGAAAGACATACGCGTCGCGCAGCATCGGGTCGGCTTCGTCAAAGCTCACGCGCTCCAGATAGTCCAGCACGCGCGCACGCACGCTCGACAGGTAATCTTCCATCTCGCGGCGGGAGGGAAGATTTTTCGATTCCTCGCGCGGCGT
>JAFBAJ010000365.1 GCA_019247865.1 Acidobacteriota bacterium | reverse complement strand
GGAGTTATGGGAGCGGCTGCCGGTCGGCCTCCTGCACCTCATCGCCGAAAGCGATTGCAGGCCCGTTCAGGAGTTTGCCGTCAAAGCGCTGAGGGCGTGTGAACAGTTCTGCGCGGAGCTGGATCGTGAAGCTCTGTTGATGATGCTGAGCCGACCTTATGAGGCGACGGCTCGCCTGGGTTTCGAGCTGGTCCGGGCGCGCTATCGTCCGGCCGAGCCGGATCACGAACTCGTGCTCGCAGTCGCCAACTGCGCCGCCGCTGATGCGCGGGCCGAGGCACACCGCTGGATCGACGAGCGGCGCGAAGACTTCATGCGCGACAGCGATTTCATCATCGCGCTGGTGACCAGCACGCAGGCGGACACGCGCGCTTTCGCACGGCAGCTCCTTCGCTCGACCTCAATGCCGGAGACGGCCGCACAGGCTCTCATCGTTCGTCTCATCGCGCATCTCTGCGGACTAACTGCGGAACGCGCGGAAGAGGCGCGGGACGTGGCCGAAACATTGCTCAAGAGTTTCGGGCCGCAGTTGAGAACGATCGGGTTCGGCGTCATCCTGGATTTGCTGGCGCATCCTTTGATGGAAGTGCAGGAGCTCGGCGGAAACATCCTCTTGCTGCATGAAGTGCGGCCGAGCGAATTGCCGGAAGAGCTCATCATTTCTCTCATCAATTCACCGTACGAGCAACTGCGCGGCATCGGCGTCCGGCTCCTCGGCGAACTGGATGAAGAATCATTGCTGCGCCGCGAGAACCTGCTCGCAGCTCTCTCGGAGCATGCGCTCGCAGACCTGCGCAATGCCGTTCGCCCGGTCGTCCGGCGTTTGAGCCACAGCACTGTTGACCCGGACTTCGGTCGGCGGCTCGCGCGGCGGCTCATCGAGACGCTGCTCAAACCGGAAGAGCACGCGGGCCTGCACAGCAGCGTCGTGCAGTTGCTGCAAGAGGACGCGGGCAATTCATGGGTTGATGAAGTCGACCGCGAGCTGGCGCTACGGTTGACTCGCGCTTCATCCGTGGCGGCGCAGGAGCTGGGCGGGCGGCTGATCGAAACGAAGGCGCGGGCCGACGCCGCGTGGGCGCAGTCGTTCACGACCGACGAGATCGCGGAGCTGTCCGATCATGAATCGCAGCTCGTACGCGAGGCCGCGCAGTCGCTCTTCATGCTGCTCATAGATCGCTACCGTCAGACGACTAACCCGGCCGGACATCTGTACGAGATGGCGCGTGCGGTGAGGCTGCTGGACGCGAAGTGGGATGATGCGCGCGCCTTTTTCTTCTCGGCCTTCGACCGGCACTTCGGCGCGGAGGATTTCACGCCGGGCATTCTCGTCAGCGTGTGCGACAGCGTGCGCGCGGACGTGCAGCAGTTCGGACGCGAGCTGGTCACCAAATATTTCAGCGAGGAGTCGGGCCAGGAGTACATGCTCAAGCTGAGCGAGCATCCGTCCAGTGACCTCCAACTCTTCGTGACCAATTATCTGGAGCGTTACTGCGCCGGGAGCCCTGAGCGCCTGCGCGAACTGTCGCACTACTTCAGGAGCGTGCTCTCGCGCGTGAACAGGGCGCGGGTCGCGAAGGCGCGCGTGATGGCGTTCCTCACGAGCGAGGCGCGGCAGAGCGAAGCGTCGGCGCGCGTCGTGGCGGAGATTCTCACGCGGCAGTCTGCGATCATCGCCATCGGGCAGAAGGCTGCGGCGATTGAAGCCATGCTCGTCATCCGCCGCGCGTATCCGGAAATCTCTCTGCCGCTTGAAGTCAAAGACGCGGAGGTGCGCCGTGGAGTTTGACTACACCTACAAAGGCAGCACCACCGTCGCGAGCACAGCGGAGCACACGCGCATGTCCTTTGCGCCGGACATCACGCGCGAACCGACCTTCTTCACGGGCGAGCTGGGACGCAAGATCGAGTTCCGCGAAGCGATCAGCGCACTGCATGATGTGGTCGTCTCCGATCTGCGGTTCAAGCCAAAAGACAAGACCGTATACAAGGAATGGGCTGCACGGCAGGAGGCAATCGACTGGCAATTCGTCGCCGAACGGCGCGTCGAAGTCGCCGGGCAGATCAGGCAGTTGCAGGATGAGCTCAATGAGCTCTACCGGCGCAACTCTGCGCGGATGAGCTCTTTCTACAGAGCGCGGCAGAAGTATTTCGACTATCTCTACCAGAAGGAGCGAGACTTCTGGTTCGTGCTCGATCCGGTCATCACGGTCCACCCGGACGAGGTTTTTTTCGAGTGCTTCAGTCAGGACGAAGCGAGCTACGGGCGGCTCGGCGCGAGCTACGAGGTCTTCGACCGCGTGGGTGAATTCGCCTGCGGCACGACGAACATTGATTACTCCTCCGCGCTCTACGACGAGTTTCAGAAGATACGCACCTACAAAGCCACCAGGTTCGAGATTGATCCGACGGGCTTCGATGTCAGGACGACGGGCGAGGCCGATTACAAAGAGGTCAAGATAGACCTGCCCGACAGTTGGGTGCGCGGCTTCCTGCAAGTCAGCTCGGCGATGTCGCTGCCGACCGTCTCGTTCGACCTGCATCCGATGGATGTGCACAATCTCTGCTTCGTGCTCCGTCGCCGCCGCGAACAGAAAGGGCCGCGCGGCATGTGTTATCACCTCGCGCCGGGCGAGCCCGTGAAGGTCGTCTTCGAGCCGTGGGGAATCGAAGTCAGTTGCCCGCGCTCGATCTACACCGGCGCGAGCCCGGAGGTGATACGCGTCTGGGGACGCCGCCGCATACACATCCTCGAACGGCTGATTCCGCTCGCACGAAAGTTCACAGTGCATCTGCTGGGGACTGGGCTTCCTTCGTTCTACATCGCAGACCTCGGAGACATGTCGTTCACGCTGGGACTTTCAGGCTGGACTGCGAACGACTGGTCGCAGTCTGGGAACTTCGATCTCATGGCTCCACGCGCGGACGTGGACGAGATGACCAAGCTGCGTGTCTTCGCAGGGCTCAGGCAGAGCTGGTTTGAGACGCCCGACCGGCTGGCGGCGCGGCTCGGGCTCGACCGTGCGACGGTGCTCGGCGCGCTGGGAGCTTACACGCAGGCCGGGCGCGCGATCTTCGATCTCAACAAGCGTGTCTATCGCGTGCGCGAGCTGAGCCGCGAGCCGCTCCCGCTGGAGCGCCTGCGCTTTGCCAACCCGCGCGAAGAGGAGGCGACGCGCTTTCTCGTGCAGAAAGCCGTGACGGTGACTGCGACCGAGGCGGGCGCTGACGGAGAGGTCAGCCTGCGCGGCGCGGTCAAGCACAAGGACAAGACTTTTCATCCGTCTCTGACGGTTGACGCAGACCAGCGCATGGTGCGTGCCGCATGCACCTGCAACTGGTTTCAACAGCACAAGCTCTTTCAGGGGCCGTGCGAACATATTCTGGCGCTCCGGATGGAGTCGGCGCGCCAGCGTTTTTGACAACCCGGTTTGATTGGCAGACGTAACGGTCAGAGCTTGATGAGCCTTGCAACCCGGACGGTGGATCGCCGTCCATGCGTAAAGCTTTGGGCATGCATCACTGGTCCGCTCTTGACTGTACGGAGGAGTGCTATCGGAGCTATTCCGGTTTGGCTTCCGCGAAGCGGATGAGCTCCGATAGCACCCCTCCGCTCGAGTTGAGCGACCCAGTCCTCAGGAGTTTTCGAAGGGGACTCGTCCACGCTCTGACCGTTTCGCCTGCCAATCAAACTAAAAGAGCTCTCACGCAAAGGCGCTGGTGACGCAAAGGAAAGCATTCAAGACATAAAAGCTCTCAACACCTTTGCTCCACCAGCGCCTGTGCGTGAACTGTTTTTTGCATCTGACTGCTATGTCCACAGCACGACCCAAAGACCGACAGGAATTGTATGAGCGCATCCGGCAAAGCTCGAAGGATGAGTTCATCGTGGAGGACATGATCCGGCTCGGGTTCTGGCCCCGGCGCGGCGTGATGCCGCAAGACCCGGCGGAAGAGATCCGCCGTCGCGGCGAGCTCCAGCACGAGCTCGGCGATCTGCGGCGTGAGAACCAGCGCCTCTACAACGAGGAGGCGCTGCTCAAAGAGCTGCGCCAGCGGCGGCTCGCTGAATCGCGCCGCAAGCGGCAGGAGACCAAAGAGCGGCGCGAGCGCGAACGTCAGGAACGGGCCGCGGCCTGGCGGCTGAAACAGGAACAGGAGATCGTCTTCTTAGGCGAAGCCGTCTCCGGCGGATTGAATTCGACGGAGTGCGACGGCGCGCGTCTGGAGAGCTACGGCCTCTCGCCGCTCGGCACTGCGGCCGAGATCGCCGCCGCCGCCGGGCTCACGGTCAACGAGCTGCGCTTTCTCACCTTCGACCGCAAGACCTCGAACGTCAATCACTACGTGCGCTTTCAGATTCCCAAGAAGACGGGCGGCGTGCGCCATATCTCCGCGCCGATGCCGCGTCTGAAAGCTGTGCAGCACTGGGTGCTTCAACACATCCTGGAAAAGATCGAGCTTCACGATTGCGCGCACGGCTTTCGCCCACGCCGCTCGATAGTGACCAACGCGCGCCCGCACGTCGGCGCGGAAACCATCGTCAATCTGGATCTACAGGACTTCTTCCCCTCGATCAGCTACCGGCGGGTCAAAGGGCTCTTCCGCTCGTTCGGTTATTCGGAAGCGGCGGCGACGATCCTGGGCCTCCTGTGCACGGAGCCGACGACCGAAGAGGTGTTGCTTGACGGACGAAAATATTTCGTTGCGACCGGCGAGCGTCATCTGCCGCAGGGCGCTCCGACCA
>JAFBAJ010000319.1 GCA_019247865.1 Acidobacteriota bacterium | reverse complement strand
CCGATCCTCGTCACACCGCAGCTCGCGCAGAACTCCTCCGTGGATGTGCTGCTGAACCTGCGCGTTCCAGAGACTGCGACCGACGGACAGCAGCGACGCTTCTTCGTCCGTGCGGCCTCGCAGGCGGACTATCAGGTTCTGAAGGTCACGGACGGCGCGATCAACGTCGTCGCCGCAGCGCTGACCGCAACCTCAGATGTCTCGCAGCAATCGGTCATGCCGGGCGACACCTTCACGCAGACGATCACGGTCAAGAACACCGGCAGCTCTGCTGCCAGAAGCTCGCGCGCGGACTTCGTCTTCAATCCGAACTTCGAGCTGGTCAACGCCAATCCGAGCCCCATCGCCTACGACCGCGCCTCGCGCACGGCCATCTGGAGCCTGGGAGATTTGGGCGGGCGCGACACGCGTGACATCAGCGTGACCTTGCGCGCAGTGCCGAATGCGCTCGCAACCTCCAACTCGCTCGGTCGCGGAACACTGCGCACGCAGTCGCTCCCGGTCGCTTCCAACTTCGACAGCCCGAGCATCTCTGTCGGCAAAGTGGCGAAAGCCCGCATCGATGCCGTCTCGGCGGGCCTGACCGCCACGCCCGGCGACATGATGTACGTGCCCTTCGTCGTGCGCAATCCGGGCAACAGCTCGGACTCTTATGAGCTGCGCATCACGGCTCCGGGCGCTCCGGCCGCGACTATTTTCGCGGACACGAACAGCGACGGACAGCATCAGGAGAGCGAAGTGGCCGTGACCCAAACGGCCGCGCTCGATCCGCAGGGCGGGCAGTTCCCGATGCTGCTGGCCGTCAGGATTCCGGCCAACACGCCCGACCGCCAGCAGTACTCTTACAGCATCGTCGCGCGCTCTCTGACCAGCAATCGTGTGGCGAGCGAGGCCAACACTGTGCTCACCGTGGCGACGCCGCGCGTGCGCGTGCGGACGGAGCAGGTGACGGATTCGTCCGCGCCTGGCGACACGATCTACTATCGCCTGGTACTGGTCAACGAGGGGAGCGGACTGGCGAAGAACCTGACCGTCTCCGAGACGCTGCCGGACGCTTTGCAGTTCGTCAATTCGGAGCCGCAGCTAAACACGCAGGATGCTTCCGGCGATTCGCAGCGCGTCAACTGGCGCGTGCCGGAATTAGCGCCGGGCGACACGGCCGTGCTCAGAATCGCCGTGCGGCTGCGTCCGAACCTGCAGGCCGAGACGAACCTGACGACGCGCCACACGCTCTCGTATCAGGACACCAACAACAACAGCTATTCCGGGCAGTAACGGAACCGGTTAGCCACAGAGGGCACAGAGCCCACAGAGGATTTAAAACTATTTGTTTCCTCTGTGGGCTCTGTGCCCTCTGTGGCTTAAACCACCCCTGAATTGTTGTTAAACTTTTTGTGCTACCCTGTTGAACAATGATTTGCTATAATCCGTGAGCCTTGCAAGAGAGCAGGTCGGGTGGTCGCCGCCGCAAGAGCCCGAAAGGGTGCGGGGGAGGAAAGTCCGAACACTACAGGGCAGCGAGCCAGCTAACGGCTGGGCGCGGGGCGGGCCGTTCTGGCCGGCCTTGCGACGACAAGTGCAACAGAGAAGAGACCAGCCAGCGGACTGCTTTTCGAAGCAGTAGCGGGTGATGGGTGAAACGGTGCGGCCCCTTTGGGGCTTAATGTAAGAGCGCACCGGCGCGCGTGGTAACACGTGCGGCCAGGCAAACTCCTCGCAGTGCAAGACCAAATAGGGAGGCGTCAGACAGGGCTGCCCGCCCGAAACGCGTTTCATGAAAATGAACGTGTTACGACCTCCGGGTAGGTCGCTTGATCCAACTGGCGACGGTTGGGCTAGATGAATGATCGCCGCTCCGCAACACCTGCGGAGAACAGAATTCGGCTTACAGACCTGCTCTCAAATTGCTTGGCGACGCTCCGGGTTTAAAGAATAAGCTGTGCCCGAAAAGTTTTCTCACCTCGAATTTCAAAATTAAGGAAAGGCACCACAAGAGATGGCGAACCGCAAAGGGGTTTTCATCGGGGCCTATGTGCCAAACGAGCTGAAAGAATCCCTGCGGCGACGCGCGGCGGCAGAGCACCGCACGCTCTCGCAGGAGATCACACGCATTCTGACCGAAGCCATACACGGGCGCAGCCTGCCGCCGGGCAGCATAGACCGCCGCACGCCCGATGCCTCCACGCCGCGCCGCCGTGCGACAGACCCGCCGCTGCGCCGCCGCAAAGATGACTTGCCGTATATGCCTACGGACAGATCCGCGAACGAAGATTAGCGCATCAGGTCGTCATCAAACTTTTGTCTCCCAGCTCATGAAGGCTCGCGCGGCAGCGGCTTATCACCGCCTATGCCGTAATGAAAGACCAGGTGGCCTCCGTACCACCCGCCTATCGAGAGCAATAAAACGCCCAACGCTTCAAGCCCCAGCACAGCAAATAAAGTTTTTCCTGCCGGTCTGGACGCGCCCGCGCGAACTATCAAGCTGATGAGGTAAAGTATCACAGCAGAGAGCATCAGCAGCATATGCCGAAGCGCAGTTCCCGCAGCGCCTTCTTCTTCAAGTGTAAAGAGAAGAGGTAGAAGCCTCCGAACGCCGCGCCTAAGAAACCGAGCAGAGCAATGATCGTCGCAATGGAATAGCCTTGCCCTATGAGCGTTAAAATCAGCGCGACCAGTCCGGCGGCTGCAAACAGACCGTGAACAATCGCTAAGCCCATCGGAGGCAACTCCCTGCCGCCGAGCCTCATGATCGCCATGACCATTCCGCCGAGCGCGGCTATCGCGAAAAGAATTATCGCGGTCGTCATTACAAATCTCCTTTCGTGAAACTTCAGACCCTTTCGAGCAAGTGACCCATGCGTTCTTTCTTCGTCATCAGGTAAGACAAAGCCGAATCCGTCGGAGGGACTTCGAGCGCCACCCGTTCCATGATCTCCAGACCATGCAGCTCAAGTGCGCGGAGCTTCTGGGGATTGTTAGTCATCACGCGTACGCGCCTGAGTCCCAAATCAGGAAGTATCTCCGCGCACTGCTCGTAGCGGCGCGCATCCACCTCAAGGCCCAGAAGCTGATTCGCCTCGATGGTGTCCGCGCCCTTGTCCTGCAATGCGTGCCCGGTTGCAGCAGTGGTCACAGAGCATCCCGAAGCCTGTCTGCTTGCGGAAGCCCTTGTGGGCGAGATGATGGGGGTTTAAGGTTCAGGAGCGTTGCGACAGAGACAAAGCTCCGAAATGCTGTTTTGAGTTAGTTAATAGATCCTAAGCCGACGTCAGGGACTTTACTGTAGGAAGGGCAGCCGATTGGCCGCGATGGTCGTGAATTCCTCCGGGGTCAGCGGAACATCATTTCGGAACTGCGCTGCCGCTTTCTCCGGCTGCAACGTAGAGCTGCCGACCGCGTCTGACCCAAACAGAATGTGCTGCGCGCCGATGCGATGGATGGCGTCCGCAATCTGCGCCAGCTTCTCCTTGTTACCGCCAGCCACCAGGGCTGCCTCCGCAACGTCGAAATAGAGATTTTTCGTTCCGGGAGCGTGGCGGCTGACGGCGTCCACGTACACTTGCAGCGGCTTTGGCGCGAACGGGCCGCCACCCCACAGGTGCGCGATGATTACCGTGATGTGCGGCGCTGCCGGGAGAATCTTGTCTACAAAGGCTTGCGCCGCCGCGGCATCATACTCGGGCGCTGTCTGGGCATGCACGGTGATCGGTAGTCCGAGTTTGTCTGCGGCCGCGAAGACCTCACGCACCTTCTCGACATCTGCCGC
>JAFBAJ010000259.1 GCA_019247865.1 Acidobacteriota bacterium | reverse complement strand
GACCCGAACCGCTCGGCGCACATCGCGCTCATCACCTACCTCGACGGCGAGAAGCGCTACATCCTCTCGCCGGTCGGCCTCGAAGTCGGCAAGACCGTGATGAGCGGCGCGGACGCGGACATCTTGCCCGGCAATTCTTTGCCGATCCGCAATATCCCGCTCGGCACGCAGATTCACAACATCGAGCTGCGTCCAGGCAAGGGCGGCCAGATGGCTCGCAGCGCCGGTGCGTTCGCACAGCTCGTCGCCAAAGAGGGCGACTACGCGCAGCTCCGCATGCCTTCGGGCGAAGTGCGGCGCGTGCCCGTCGTCTGCAAAGCGACGGTCGGACAGGTCGGCAACGTCGAGCACGAGAACGAGAGCATCGGCAAGGCCGGTCGCTCGCGCTGGAAGGGCATCCGCCCGCACGTCCGCGGCGTCGCCATGAATCCGGTCGACCACCCGCACGGCGGCGGCGAGGGCAAGACCTCCGGCGGTCGCCACCCGGTCACCCCGTGGGGACAACCGACGCGCGGCTACAAGACCCGCAGCAACAAGCGCACGCAGAAGATGATCGTGCGCGACAGACGCGTGAAGTAAATTTTCGACACGAAACATCAGGAGAGTTATGGCTCGTTCAGTTAAAAAAGGCCCGTTTATTGACAAGAGCATCCAGAAGGCTGTGGAGCGGATTCGCTCCGGCGCGGCGCGTCCGCCGGCCATCAAGACCTGGTCGCGTCGCTCGACGATCACGCCCGACATGGTCGGACTGACCTTCGGCGTGCACAACGGCAAACGTCATCTCCCGATCTACGTGACGGAGAACATGGTCGGGCACAAGCTCGGCGAGTTTGCGCCGACGCGCACCTTCAAGGGCCACGCGGGAACGAAGGCTGAGAAGTCTTCCAAAGTAGGAAAGAAATAGTCACAAGTCCCAGGACCCAGGTCAGAAAAGCTTTTGACTTGAGACCTGAGACTTCCAGTGGAGCGAATTATGGAATCGAGAGCGAGTGCAAAATATCTTCGCGGGTCGGCGCAAAAGGCGCGGCTCGTGATCGATATGATTCGCGGCAAAAACGTCAATCAGGCTTTGGCGATCCTGCAATACACCAACAAGCGTGCGGCGCAGAGCATTGAGAAGTGCGTCCGTTCGGCGGTCGCCAATGCGAGCGAGGCGGCGGAGAAGGCGAACATCGCCATCGACCCGGACGAGTTGTGGGTCAAGGCCTGCTTCGTGGATCGCGGGCCGACCAAGAATCGTCGCCGCATGCGCCCGGCTCCGCAGGGCCGCGCCTATCGCGAGCAGCGCCACTTCTGTCACGTGACCGTGCTCCTGTCGAGCGACGACCGCGAGACCGTGGCGACGGCCAAAAAGGGCGGCAAGAAGGCTGACGCTGCGAAGGCTGCGAAACCGGCCGAGAGCAAGAGCCGCAAACGCGGCGGAGCGGCCTCCGCTCCCCGTGCCAAGCGCACCGCGCCTAAGGCTGAGAGCACGCCGGCCGAAGCGGAGAGCGCAGAATAACTTTTTTCGATTGAGAACGGAGAAGAAGAGTGGGTCAGAAAGTTCATCCATACGGCTTCCGCCTCGGCTACAACAAGGACTGGCACTCGCACTGGTTCGCCAAAAAGCAGTTCGGCGAGTACCTCCTCGAAGACCTCAAGCTGAAGCGCGACCTGAAGAATCGCTTCGCGGGCGCGGGCGTCTCGCACGTCGACATCGAGCGCGCCGCCAATCGCTTGAAGATCATCATCTACACCTCGCGTCCCGGCATCATCATCGGACGCAAAGGGGCTGAGATCGACAAGCTCAAAGGCGACCTCTCCTCCAAGACCGGGCGCGAAGTGCTGGTCTCGATTCAGGAGATTCACAAGCCGGAACTGAACGCGCAGCTCCAGGCCGAGAAGATCGCCGCGCAGCTCGAAAAGCGCATCGCTTTTCGCCGCGCGATGCGCAAGGCCGTCGAAGAGTCTCTTCGTTTCGGCGCGCAGGGCATCAAGGTCAAAGTCTCCGGCCGCCTGAACGGAGCCGAGATCGCGCGCTCCGAGTGGCATTTGCAGGGCCAGCTTCCGCTGCACACCCTGCGCGCGGACGTGGACTACGGTCTGGCCGAAGCGCACACGACCTTCGGCGTCATCGGCGTCAAGGTCTGGATCTATCGCGGCGAGATTCTGGACCCTAAAGCCGCGATGGCGCGCGGCACCGGCACCGACCCGATCAACGAGCCGCGCGGCGAGCGCGGCGAGCGCCGCCCGCGCACACGCCGCGAGCGTGAGGGACGCGACGGCGAGCGCGGAGATCGTGGAGATCGCCGCCCGCGCGGGGACAGAGCTTAATAAAATCGGTCTTAGGCTTTAGGTCTTTGCAAAGACCCAAGTCCAAAGGCCAGCAATCGAGGATTGTCATCATGTTGATGCCGAAGAAAGTTAAGCACCGAAAGCAGATGAAGGGGCGCATGACGGGCGTCGCCAATCGCGGCAGCCTCATCAGCTTCGGCGAATACGGGCTCAAAACTTTGGAGCCCGCTTGGATTACGGATCGCCAGATCGAGGCCGCGCGTATCGCCATGACGCGTTACATCAAGCGCGGCGGCAAGATCTGGATTCGGATGTTCCCGGACAAACCCATCACCAAGAAGCCCGCGGAAACGCGTATGGGCAAAGGTAAGGGCGCGCCCGAATACTGGGTCGCGGTCGTCAAGCCGGGACGCATCCTGTACGAGATCGAAGGCGTGGACGAAGCGACGGCGCGCGAGGCCATGCGGCTCGCGGCGCAGAAGCTGCCGATCAAGACCAAGTTCGTCTCGCGCGTGGAGCAGGAAGGAGGCGCTGTCTAGTTATGAAGAGGCGCGAAGAATTAAATCGCTTGCATGAGTTGTCGGACGAGGATTTACAGGGCGAGGCGGCGCGTTTGAAAGAGTCGCTCTTTCGCCTGAACTTCAAGCTCGCGCTCGGCGAAGTGGACGCGGTCAAGCGAATCCGCGAAGAGAAGAAATCACTGGCGCGCATTAACACCATGCGGCGTGAGCGCGAGCGGCAGGCCGCCAGCCGCTAAATAGTAAAGAGGATTGAGATGGCTGAAGAGAATCAGGAAAATTTGACACCGGCGGCCGAAGAGACGGCGGTGGTCGAAGAGACGAAAGCTGGCGAAAGCCTCGCGCACGAAGCCGCGCCGAACGTGGATTCGCAGGCGGGCAACGCCGCGGGCACAGAGGCCGGACGCGGGCGCGGCAATCGCGCGCAGAAGGTCGGCATCGTCGCCTCTGACAAGATGGAGAAGACGGTCATCGTGCGCGTTGACCGCAAGGTCAAGCATCCTAAGTATCGCCGCTACGTGCGCCGCACGTCGAAGTTCATGGCGCACGACGAGACCGGCGCGACCGTCGGCGACAAGGTGCGTATCGTCGAGACGCGCCCCCTCTCGGCACGCAAGCGCTGGCGCGTCGTCGAGATCGTACAGAAAGCAGAAAAATAGTGGTCAGAAGTCAGTGGCCGGTGGTCAGAAAAAGCAAAGACAAGTTTTTTACTGGTCCCTGACCCCCGACCCCTGAACACTGCGAACGGAGTGAGCAACAATGATTCAGATGCAAACGTCTTTGGACGTGGCAGACAATTCGGGAGCGCGGCGCGTTGAGATGATCATGCCCATCGGCGGCTCGACCGGCAAGATCGCTTCCTTGGGCGACCGCATCAAGGTCACGGTCAAAGAGGCTTCGCCGGACGGGACGATCAAGAAGGGCACGGTGCAGAACGCCGTCATCGTCCGCACGCGCAAAGAGGTGCGTCGCAAAGACGGAACCTATATCCGCTTTGACCAGAACGCGGCGGTGCTCATCAAAGATGACGGCACGCCCATCGGGACGCGCGTCTTCGGCCCCGTCGCACGCGAACTGCGCGACAAGAATTACATGAAGATCGTCTCCCTGGCTCCGGAGGTTATATAACAGTGAATAAGGGAACCAAGCGCGCACGCATCAGGAAGGGCGACCAGGTCGTCGTCATCGCCGGGCGCGATAAAAGCAAGCGCGGCCGCGTCCTCGAAGTCTCGCCCGTCAACGGCAAGGTCAAGGTCGAAGGCGCAGGCATCATCAAGAAACATCAGAAGGCCAACCCGTCGAACAATCGCGGCGGCGGCATCATTGATAAAGAGGCCTGGATCGACATCTCGAACGTACAGCTCATCGACCCGCAATCGGGCCGGCCGACGCGCGTGCGTTACGAGGTCGAAGACGACGGCACCAAGACGCGCGTCGCAGCGCGCAGCGGGATGAGCTTCGAGAAATAAGCTAATCAGGGAAGCAAGTGTCTGGAAACGCGTTCTTTGATTTCAAAGGCGCGAGACCCAGACGAAAGGTGAAAAG
>JAFBAJ010000157.1 GCA_019247865.1 Acidobacteriota bacterium | reverse complement strand
TCCGGCACATGTCCAGAATCCTGTCCACGCCGAGGATGATCGCGATCAGCGCCGGGTTGACGCCGATGGACGCCAGCACGCCGATGATGAAGGGAATCGAGCCCGAAGGCACGCCCGCCGTCCCGATGCCGCCGAGGATGGCTAAGTAAACGACCATCAACTGTTGCCCCAGGCTCAAGTCCACTCCCGCGAGCTGCGCCAGAAAGAGCACCGTCACTCCTTCATAAAGCGCAGTCCCGTTCTGATTGGCCGTCGCCCCGACCGTCAGGACGAAGCTGTTGATCTCCTGCGGCACGCCGAGGTTCTCTTCCGAAACTCTGAGCGCAGTCGGCAGCGTCGCGTTCGACGAAGAGGTCGAGAAGGCAGTCAGGATCACGGTCTTGATGCGCCGGAAAAATTCGAGCGGGTTGATGCGCGAGAGAAAATAGACCGAGAGCGAATAGACGCCGAACATGTGGAGCGAGAGGCCGAGCAGCACCGTCAGGAAGAACCACCCGAGCGCCTTCAATAAGTCCAGCCCGAAGCTCGCCGTGTTGTTGAAGAGCAGGCACGCCACCGCGAACGGCGCGAACTTCATGATGATGTCGATGATCTTCGCTGTGATTTGATAGATGGCTTCCATGCCGCGCAGGAGCGGAGCCGTGACCTCGACCGGGATGAGCGTGATGGCGACGCCGATGATAAGCGCGAAGAACATCAGGTGGAGCATGTTCGGCGAGTCCGTCTGCTTCTCTTCACCGGCCACGATGCCCGCGATCGCCGCAAAGGGATTGGTCGGCACGATAGTCTTGACGACCTGCATCAGCGGGCTCTCGGGCGTCGCGGGCTTGGCCTTGTTGGCTTTCTCAACCGCCTCATTCGCCTTGTTGCTGAATTTTTGTTTGAGTGCTTCGGAGGTGCCCGCGTCGATGCGCTTGCCCGGCCGGATGGTGTTCGCCAGCGTGAGGCCGATGACGACCGAGATGGCCGAGATGATGAGGCAGTAGGCGAAGGACTTGAGGCCGACGCGTCCGAGCTTGCGTATGTCGCCGATGCCCGCGACGCCGACAACGAGCGAAGAGAAGACCAGCGGCACGACGATCATCAGCAGCAGTCGCAGAAAGAGCTGGCCGATGGGCTCCGTGATATTGCTGACCACCCAGACGACCTTTGGATGGTCGCCGCCGAAAATGTAGTTGACCGCCACGCCCGCCACGACGCCGACCGCGAGCCCGATCAGAATCCGCGTGTGCAGCGGAATCCCCTTAGGACGATCCGGCGTCTCGTCATCGAGGTCGGTCGTCACCTCGCGCTCGAAAGCATCTGCATCCAGCCCGGACCGTTTTACATCCCGTTCGTCACCCATGTTTCTCCTTCTATCGTCCCCACCTTAACTTGTCGCGCAGCACGTCGAAGTAGTTGCGGTTGGCCGGCTGCACGATATTGAACGTGGTGTGGCTCTTCCGAATCAGCACGCGGTCGCTGATCTGGAGCGTGAAACCGATCTGTCCGTCGAGCGTCAGCGCCACTTCCTCCCGATCCGTCTTGAGGAAAATTTCGAGCTGGGTATCATCCGGCACGACGATGGGGCGATTCGATAAAGTGAAAGGGCAGATCGGCGTCATTACGATGGCGTTCATCGAAGGATAGATGACCGGGCCGCCCGCCGAGAGGTTGTACGCGGTCGAGCCGGTCGGGGTCGAAACGATCAGGCCGTCGGCGCGAAAAGAGTTGACGTACTGGCCGTTGGAGTAGGCCTCGATCTCGATGATGCGCGAGAGCGCGGCCTTGTTGATGACGACATCGTTGAGGACGCGGCTCTGCATCAGCTTCTCCTCGCCCCGGAAATGCTCGACGGAGAGCATCACACGGCGGTCGAGCCGGAAGTTACCGGCGAGGATCGATTCGATGGCGGGGAACATCTCTTCGACGCGAAACTCCGCCAGATAGCCGAGCGTGCCGAAGTTGATGCCGAGCACGGGAACTTCGCTGTCCTCCATCAACCGCGCGACCCCGATCATCGTGCCGTCGCCGCCGAGCACGAGCATCATGTCCACACGCGACGCCAGCTCTTCGCGCTCCAGCACTTCAATCGCGCAGCCCGTCTGATGCTCGATCCGCTCGCGCTCGATCTCCGGCGTGCCGACCAGCTTGATGCCGCGCGCCGCCAGCCACGTAATCAGCTCGCAGATAGTCTGAACCGCCTCATGTTGATGCGGTTTGACGACGACACCGACGCGACGGATAGCGGATTCGCCCATATTTTTTAATGTTGGCAGTTAAAGAGACGACGCGGATGATACCCGCGCGCGCTTCGGAGTGTCAACGCGAATCAGAAAAGGGTAGTGGGTCAGTTTGAAAACTCAAACCAAAGAATCTCGCGCAAAGGCGCTGGTGACGCAAAGAAAGCGTTTGAGTTCTTCCTTTGCGTCTTTGCGCCTTTGCGTGAAATTGTTTTTGAAACTGACCCACTACCCGGAAAAGGGAGTTAGCTTAACGTCAGCTCGAAGCCGTACTCGATGCTGTTGTTTGAATCGTGGAGGTCGCGTTGGCCGCACTGTGTGAAGCCGAGGCGGCGGTAGAGCTTGTGTGCGTCGTGAAAGCGCGTGTCGCTCCAGAGCACCATGCGCGTGCGCCCAGACCGGCGCGCGTGTTCGATGGCGAGCAACGTGAGTTTGCGGCCCCAGCCGTGCCGGCGCAGCGACGGATGCACGTAGAGGGATTTCAATTCGCCCGCGTCCTCGTGCAGCGCGACGGCGACGGTGGCGAGGATGGCTCCTTCCACTTCGACGACCCAGAACTCGCCGCCCGACTCGCGAAAGTGCGGCCCCGGCGCGAGCAGGTGGCGGTCTTCGTTCTCCGCGTCGAGCTTGCACTCGTACTCCGCGAAAATCCCGTCGATCAGAGACAGGATCGCGGGCACATCTTCGGGAATCGTGGGACGCAGAGTTGTCATTTCCGCCGCGTGCTCCAGACGCGCGCGAGGCGTTCAAGCTCTGCGCCGTCCGCTTCAGGATCGACCAGTGTGAGCCAGAGCGGCGTCGGCAGCCAGGCCCATGCCGCGCCGTAGGCTTCGCGGTTGAGCTGCTCGACGCGATGCTCTGTCCGCGTCTGGAGATTGGCGGGCGGCAGGTCCGGCCAGTCTTCGTAACAGGCCTGCTGGATGCAGGGCGCGGGCTTGGCGCGGCGATGCACGAGGCAGCCCGCCTGCGTGTCATAGAGCGGGCAGGCGTAGGTCTGCGCGAACGTGTCGCCCGACGCGCGCAAGCCGTAACGCTCGACCGCGAGGCGCGCACGCGCATAGACCGCGCGCCGCTCCGCGTCTGTCAGCCGCGGCGTCCGCTCCAACGTCTCGCGCATGGCGACGGCTTCGAGCCGCGTGATCTGGACGTTGACGAAATGCGCGTCGGTGCAGCACACCCCGCGCGTCGGGCAGGTCGCGCAATCTTCGGCCCGGTGCTCGTAATTCAATTTGATAAAACTCTGGTAGGCAGACTTCACGCGTTGTAGCTGAGCGAGCAAGAGTTGTTCTTTACAGAGTGCCGTCATAACTGAACTTTGTTTGCGCCCTTGAGTCTTTCTTTGTTAGCGCCTTTGCGTGAAATGTTGATGGTTCTCGCAAAGGCGCTAACAAAGAAAGACTCAAGGCGCAGTAGCTTCCTTCTCATACAACGCCAGGAACTCCGTGTTGCCGTCTGCGCCGCGCACGGGCGATTCAATCACACCGAGCGGGAGTAAGCCAAGCGACTCGGCCGTCGCGCGGACTTCTGCGACGACGCGCGCGTGCTGGGCCGGGTCGGAGACGATGCCGCCCTTGCCGACCTCGCCGCGCCCGGCCTCGAACTGCGGTTTGATGAGGAGCACGATGCGCCCCGCGCTCTTGAGGAGCGGAACGATGGCTGGCAGCACTTTACTGGCCGAGATGAACGAGACATCCATCACCGCGAGATCGAACTTTTCCGCGAACTCTTCCGGCGTCAGGTAGCGCGCATTGATGCCTTCGCGCGCCTCCACGCGCGGGTCGTTGCGCAGACGCCAGGCGAGCTGATTGTGTCCGACATCAATGGCGACGACGCGGAGCGCGCCGCGCTGCAGGAGGCAGTCCGTAAAGCCTCCGGTCGAAGCTCCGACATCGAGACAGACGAAGCCCGTGACGTCGAGTTGAAACTCGCGCAGGGCTGCTTCCAGTTTCAGGCCGCCGCGCCCGACATAGCGCGTGGCCGGATCGTCCGCGCCCTTGACGCGAATCTCCGCGTCCGTCTCGAACATCTCCGAAGACTTTTCAACGCGCTGCTCAGAGACCAGCACAAGGCCAGCCATGACCAGCGCCTGTGCGCGCGTCCGTGATTCGGCCAGACCACGCGCAACCAGCAGCTTGTCTATTCGCTCACGTTTCATCAATCAACGAAAGCATCTCACGCAAAGGCGCAAAGAAAACTATCAAGCTTTTCTTTGCGTCTTAGCGCCTTTGCGTGAAGCCTGTTTTTGGTATTACGGTGTGCCTTCGAAGATCTCGCGGACGCGATGCAGTTCGTCCTGCGTGCGGCGAATGAGCGGGTCTTGCGGCAGGTCTTCGTTGTTGCGGCCGTCGCGGTCGCGCTTGCGCGGCCTGTCCTGCTTGCGCTCTTCGCGCTCCTGTTCGAGCTGTGCGCGTCTGTCTTCGCGCGCGGCCTCCGCCTGCTCGCGCCGCTTCTCATCACGCGCCTCGTTCGGATGCGGAGTGTTGTCCTGTCTCGGCTGTGCCGTCGTCGCCGTCGCGTTCTCGTCCGGCACAGGCACCGTCGCGTCCTCTTCCGGGATGACCTCGTCGGGCGTGTGCGTCCAGGGCAGGACGGAGCGCGTCTTCTCTGCGATGGGGCTCACGGCCTGCGGCGTTTCCCCTGCCTGCGCGGTCTGCGGCTGGCGGCTGCGCTGGTAAGCGATGACCCCGACTCCGGCGACGAGGCCGACGACGAGCGCCGCAGCGATGACCGCCGGCACGACCCAGCGCCGCCCGCTCTGCTGTTTGGGCAAGACTGCCGTGGCGGCTGAAGCCGGAAGAGCGGCTGAAACTGCTGACGACGAAGCCGCCGCCTCTGCGTCCGAGAGGGGCACGACGGGGCGCGCCGTGAGCGTCGCTTCCGTATCAAAATATTGCCGCGACAGCGTCTCTTCCGGGTCAAAGTCGGTGGAAATAACTATTTTTCGTCTTTCTTCCATGTCCATTTCAAGCCAGCCCGGCCTCAGGCATCATATCAAAAAAGAGGAGCGGCGGGCGAGCATTTGAGGTTTTCAAGCTTGACGGAGACGCTGTCGGCAGGGGTCTTCCAAAAGCGCCCGACAAGCCCTTTGATGCGCAGAGAGTCGCGCGGGAGCGCCGTCGCAACTCAAATATAAGAAGACAGGTCGAGGAGTTAACTTCTGATCTTCTCGCGGGACGAGCGGCGATCTTCCAGCACTTCGACGCTCTCTTTGACACGCGTGTAGATGCCGTCTGCGTCGAGGCCGTATTTCGCCAGCAGCAGCTTGGCCTCGCCGTGCGTGACGAGACGATCCGGGATGCCCATCCGCACGACGCGCACTTTGTCCTGCAGGCCGTTCTCTTCCAGCAGCTCCATCACGGCGGAGCCGAAGCCGCCCGCCAGATAAGCTTCTTCGACCGTCACGATGAGCCGTTTCGTGCGCGCCAGGGCGAGCAGGAGTCCCGCGTCGAGCGGCTTCACGAAGCGCGCGTTGACGACCGAAGTCTCGATCCCGTCCTTCGCCAGATTCTCTGCGGCCTGCAGAGACGGATAGACCATCGAGCCGTAAGCGACGATGGCGACCTCGCCGCCGTCGCGCAGGATTTCGCCCTTGCCGATTTCGAGCTTCTTAGGCGCAGCGGAGATGTCCACGCCCACGCCGTTGCCGCGCGGGTAACGCAGGGCCGCAGGGCCTTCATACTCGATGGCCGTCAGGAGCATATCGCGCAGCTCCGCTTCGTCCTTAGGCGACATCAGGATGATGTTCGGTTGCGCGCGCAGGTAAGCGATGTCGAGCAGGCCGTGATGCGTCGGCCCGTCCGGCCCGGCGATGCCGCCGCGGTCGAGCGCGAGCGTCACGTTCAGGTTCTGGATGCAGACATCGTGTATGACCTGATCGAAGCCGCGCTGAAGGAAGGTCGAGTAGATGGCCGCGACCGGCTTGAGCCCTTCGCACGCCATCCCGGCGCAGAAGGTCACGGCGTGCTGCTCTGCGATGCCGACATCGAACGTGCGCTTCGGAAACCTGACCAGCGCGCGATCGATGCCTGTGCCGTCCGGCATCGCCGCCGTCAGCGCCACGATCTTTTCATCCTTCTCCATCAGCTCGCACAGCGTGTCGCCGAAGACGGCCGTGTACTGCGGAGCTTTGGCGACGGACTTGATCGGCTCGCCCGTCTTGAGGTCGAACGCGCCGGTCGCGTGCCAGGCATAGTAGTTCTTCTCGGACGAAGGAAAGCCTTTGCCCTTGACCGTCAGCGCGTGGACGATGACCGGGCTGTCCTTGATCTGCTGCGCCTCGCGCAAGGCCGCGACCAGCGCGCGCGGGTTGTGCCCGTCCACATAGCCGATGTACTTAAAGCCCAGCTCGTTGACCAGCGCTCCAGGCAGGACTGCCGCCGCCAGGGCGTCCTTGACCGTCTTCGCAGCGTGATGCAGCCGCTCGCCGAGTCCCGGAATCGAGAGCAGCGTTTCGCCCACTTCATCCTTGAAGCGATGATAGCCATGCGCCTCGCGGATGCGATTGAGATAGCCCGTCAGCGCGCCGACCGCGGGCGCGATGGACATCTCGTTGTCGTTGAGGAGCACGATCAGACGCGTCTTCAGGTGTCCGGCCTGATTGATGGCTTCCATCGCCATCCCGCCCGGCAAGCTGGCGTCGCCGATGATGGCGCAGACGTGATGCTTCTCGCCTTTGCGGTCGCGCGCAATCGCCATCCCCAGCGCGGCCGAGATCGAAGTCGAAGCGTGCCCCGCGCCGAACGTGTCGTACTCCGACTCGTCGCGTTTGAGAAAGCCGCTCAGGCCGCCGTACTGCTTGATGGTCGGCAAGAGGTCTCGCCGCCCGGTCAGAATCTTATGCGCGTAGGCCTGATGCCCCACGTCCCAGACGAGCCTGTCCTGCGGCGTCTCGAAGGCGTAGTGCAGCGCGACCGCCAGCTCCACCGCGCCCAGCGACGCTCCCGTGTGGCCGCCGATACGCGACATCGTTTCCAGAATGTACTGTCTGATTTCTGCGGCCACCTCGGGCAACTGCTCGATGGGCAACCGGCGCAGGTCTGCGGGCGAGTTGATGTCCTGTAAGAGTCTCATCAGCCGCGTATTGTAACGCGACCGGCCGGGTTTGGCTATTCAAAGAGCAGAAGTCGGGAGCCGGAAGTCAGGAGCCGGAATAAAGCCGCGCCCTTCTTCTGGCTCCTGACTTCTGACTTCTGGCTTCTGCTTTTTTCAGACCAACCGGCACCTGTCTGCGTCCAAAGGTTTGACAAGCCATTCGATTATGAATGCGCCATACTTTCAAATATCAAAAGGAGCAGCATCATGTCTTTCAGAAGAATAATCACGGGGCTCGTCCTGTCGCTCGGCCTCATCGCAGCGTGCGGCATCGCCGCGTACGCACAAGTCGAAGGCCAGGGCAAGGGCGAACGCCATCACGACCGCGTCCCCCTCTGGCGCATCATCCAGCAACTGAACCTGACCGACGCGCAGGAGCAACAGGCACGCGCCGTCGTCGAAAAATTTCAGACCAACATCGAGGCGCAGCGTCAGGCGCTGACCGACCTGCACCGGCAGAAAGAGCAGGGCACACTCTCCGACGACCAGCGCGCACAGGCTCAAACCCTCCGCGGGCAGATCGACGAAGCGCGAAAGCTCATGCAGACCGACCTCTTCGCCATCCTCACTCCCGAACAGCGCACGCAGTATCAGGAGCTGGAGACCAGGTGGAAAACGCGCCGCGACGAGATGCGCACCCGCCGTGGTCGCCGCGAGACGCAGCAGGACCAGCAGTAAAGACAGAAAACATTTCACGCAAAGGCGCAAAGACGCAAAGGAAAGCATTCAAGCTCTTCTTTGCGTCTTTGCGCCTTTGCGTGAAAATTATTTTTTCGTTTCTTCTTGATAAGGACAGTGACGGCAGCCGTTCGCGCAGCAGTAGCCGCGACGCTTGAGGTAGTGTGCGGTGAAGACCATGAGGCCGTCTTCGAGGTAGTAATCCAGGCCCTCTACGAGCGCCTGCTCCTTGCGCTGCTCTGTGTCCGCTTCCTGCTTCATCCGTGCCTTCAATGTAGCAGATGACACCTCCACAGTGTTAGACTGTGCGGCACAATTTCATCAACAACCAGGGAGAGAACAGCGATGCTTAAAGAAGGCGATGCCGCGCCGGATTTCACGACGCGTGATGCGAGCGGCAATGAAGTTAAGCTCTCGGACTTTCGCGGCCAGCGGGTGGTGCTCTATTTTTATCCTAAGGACGACACGCCGGGCTGCACGAAGGAGGCCTGCTCGTTCCGCGACGCGCACTCCGAGTATGAGGCGCAGGGGATCAAGGTGCTCGGCGTCTCGCTCGACGACGAGTCCTCGCATCAGGCTTTCGCGGAGAAATACAACCTGCCGTTCACGCTGCTGGCCGACACGGATCACACGCTCTCGGACGCTTACGGCGTCTACGGCGAGCAGCGCTGGGGCGACAAGACCTACATGGGCGTCGCGCGCAAGACCTTCCTCATAGACGAAGAGGGAAAGCTCGTCAAGATCTTCGACAAGGTCAACGTCGAGCAGCACAGCGACGAGGTGATGCAGGCTTTCGCCGGTTAAGCGAGCAGCCGGTAGTGGGTCAGTTTCAAAAAACAATCTCACGCCAAGGCGCAAAGACGCAAAGGAAGACAAACTGTTTTCTTTGCGTCTTTGCGCCTTTGCGCGAGTGACTAAGCGCAACGGTTTAGCTTCTCAACAGTGCTGGCTAGGTTCTCGGAACTGCCGCCGATCTCATAAATCCGGCGCTCCAATACATCTTTCTGCGCCCTGATAAGCCGAAAAGGGGCGCTTTTCGCTTATAATCCCGTCAGAATTTTTCCGGCCGCCTGTTAATAACCCTTCCAGAGGAGCGTTTTATGAGTGGAGACGACCTAAAGGAGAGAGACGTGCAAGCAGCCGTGAAACATTTGAAACCGCTCCCTGAGCCGCCGCCGGACGAACTTGAGGTTCTGTTCCGCGAGCACTACGACCAGATTTACCGGACGGCCTACCGCATCACCGGCAGCCCGGTGGATGCAGAGGACGTGTTGCAGACGGTCTTCCTGCGCCTCGTCCGGCGCGAGGAGGGCTTTGATCTGAAGCCGAACCCGCAGGGTTATCTGCTGCGCGCGGCCATCAACGCCTCGCTCGACGTGATGCGCAGCCGCACGCGCTCGAAGTCGGTGGCGATTGACGAGGTCGCGTCGGAGCAACTGGCGAGCTCTTTCCTGAACCCGGAGGACGCGCATCAGGACAGCGAGCTGCGCCGGCTGATTCAGACGGCAATCGGCAAGCTCGGCGCGAAGGCCGCCGAAATGTTTGTCCTCAGATATTACGAAGGCTACGGCAACCGCGAGATCGCCGAGATGCTCGGCACCTCGCAGATGGTCGTCGGCGTCATGCTGCACCGCAGCCGGACGCGCCTCAGAAAAGAGATTGGCGAGTACCTGGAGAAACATCATGAAGCGTAATCAAGACACAGACGAGATTTTGGACCAGACCCTGGGCGAGATTCGCGCGGAGCAGATCGATGCCGCGCAGGTTGACGAGGCCGCGAGCCGCGTCTGGGCGCGCCTCTCGGCCGCGAGCGCGAACGCGCCGGTCGAGGCCGCTGCCGCCAGCGTCGAGCACATACACGGCTGCTCCGATTTTCAATCGTTGATGCCCGCGTACGTGCGGGGTGAGTTGCCGCAGGCTCGCGCGCTGCTCCTGAAAGATCACACGCACGAGTGCATCCCCTGCCGCAGGGCTCTCAAGCTGGCGCGCGAGGGCAAAGTTGCCGCCGCTCCCGCCGGAACCGGCGTCGTGCGCCACGGCTCGCCCGTCGCGCCCGTCTGGAAGTGGGCCATCGCCGCGACCTTCATCGCGGGCCTGGCGCTGCTCGCGTGGCCGCTCGTGCAGCGTTACCTGCCCTTCGGCAACAGCGTGCGCGCCACCGTCGAGGTCGCCAGCGGCAACGTCTATAAAGTTTCCGACACAGACCTGCAGGCCCTCAAGGCTGGCGAGACCATCGCGCGCGGCGA
>JAFBAJ010000052.1 GCA_019247865.1 Acidobacteriota bacterium | reverse complement strand
TGGGACTGAATATTTGTAGCCCCTAAGGGGCGAGATATTTATAGCCCCGGAGGGGCGAGATAGTTGGGAAGGAATATTTGTAGCCCCGAAGGGGCGAGATATTTATAGCCCGGGGCGTCAGCCCCGGGAACACGTTGCGTAAAATGTTTGAGCCCCGGAGGGGCGACATATGATTTATGTCGCCCCTCCGGGGCTCATCGCTTTCCCATATACATAACCCGGGGCTTGCGCCCCGGGCTATAAATATCTCGCCCCTTAGGGGCTCAGGCTTTATCTTCTCTCAGTTGATCACATCGGGCCATTCGTCCTGTGTGGTGAAGGGGATGGGCGAGGCGTGGTGGACGAGCATCAGCCAGCGGCCGTGCTCTGTGCGGCGGAAGATGTTGGTGGCCTGTGCGGCGGCGGCGGCGAGGCCGCCTTCCATCATCAGCGAGATGGTCTCGATGCAGGAGACCCAGGCGATCTCGCCCGTGATGGTGATGCGTTCGTTGCCCGCCGCGATGGACATCGAGTTGGCGGACGAGAAGATGATCTGCCAGCTCTCGCGTATGCGCTCGTAACCGAAGAGGGCTTCACGTCCCGGATGCACGCAGATGGCGGACTCTTCAGCGGCCCACACTTCATCCATCTCGCCGATCTCGCCCGAGTTCATCGCCAGGTAGAACCGCTCGTTGGCCTCGCGGACACGCTCTTCCTCAGTCAACCCTTCTCTGTCCATGCACGGATTGTAGAACAGAGATGACCGGCGCGACTATCTTTGAAAGTAAAAAAAGTCAGAGCCGCCCGCGATGTGCAAGGCGACTCTGACTCGCTCGTGCCTGGTGTTACGGGTTGACGCCGTTGCGTTTGAATCTTCCCGGCGGATGATTGGCTTCGTTCGGTCTGAACTCCCAGTGCCAGTGCTCTTTGGACACCGTTCTGATAAAGCCGAGCGCGGGCGCGTTCTCCTTCAACCAATCGTAGATCGGATCGCCGCTGAAGCCGCCCGAGTTGAGGTCAAAGGCTTGACCGTGCTGGTGGTTCGAGGTGCCCGGCGCGGCCGCGGTGTTAAAGCCAGGGTCATGCTGATGGTCGAAGAGAAATTTCTGCTGGTCGTAGGTCCGAAAGCCGCTCTCGATGGAGAGGACGATGCCGTCGGCTTTGGCCGCCGCCGCCAGAGCCAGGTAATGATCCAGGCTATCGGCCGTGACCTGCTCCGTCTGATCCTGATTGCCGACGATGTTGACGAGGTCTTTCTGGCCGATAAATTTTCCGTCATCCCACGCGGCGTTCGGGCCGAACCGATTGCTCCAGCCGTCCGTCAGGTTTGACGAACGAGTCCAGCCGAACTCGTCTCCGGTGATGATCTCTCCCTCCTGCGCTTCGCCGCGGCTGACCTTTGAGAACTGATTTTTCACCTCGGTCACGACCACGAAAGTTCCGAGAGCGAGCACCTCTCCGGTCGAAGCGAAGTCCGGCGGCCCGCTGCGCACGAAAGCATGCGCGTCCGTGACTGTGCGATTGGTGCCCTGAAAAGCGAGGTCTCCGCTAGCTGCCACGAGCCCGATGGTTTCGTTGACGAGCCTGCCTCTGAAATTGCTCGCCGCCGTCCAGCCGAAAGGCGCGCCGCCCGCCGCCGGCTCCGCGAAAACGAACGGACGCTTGCCTGAGCCGATCAGCGCCGCCGTCAAACGCACCTCCGTCCCGACCGGAATGAGCTTCACATCGCCGACCTTTTTTCCGGGGGGCAGTTGATCGCCATCCGCGTATTTTTCGAACTGCACGAGGTCAGCCTGACGGATGCGCGCGTCCGGGTCGTTCACGGTAAAGGTTTTGTCCAGATAACTGTTGGGGTTCATGTTATCCTCCAATTCTTGAAAGTCATTTGAAAACGGAAAGAGCTTGCGACTCTCCGCCGCCATTAAAAAATATCGCTGCTAAACGTTTATGGCGTTCCGCGACAAAGTATTTCAGTCGTGTCCTAAATTGTTTTTCTCTGCGATTTCTCTGCGTGAACTCTGCGCCTCTGCGTTGAGTGTTTGCAAATATCATCTCACCGCAGAGACGCAGAGAAGTCGCTGAGAAAGCGCAGAGAGTTGAATTTAGGTCATCACCAGTAATTCAGGCGTCTGGAAACTGCGCCCAACTGCTGTTAAGATGTGCGGTTCTTTTGGCTCTGAAATCGTTCGCAAACAAGTATACCAAAGATGAAACTTCGCCTGCTCTATCACGGACACTGCTTTGACGGCGTCGCCTCCGCCGCCGTCTTCACACGTTTTTACCTGAGACGCATCCGCCCCGCAGCCCAGGTCGAATACACAGGGTTGCTCCATCGTCCCGGCTCGCTCTTTGACGAAGAGATGTTCGACGGCGACGAGAACGCGATCGTGGACTTCAAGTACTCGACCTCCGAACGGCTGACCTGGTGGTTCGACCATCATCAATCGGCCTTCCTCACGCCTGAGGACGAGGCCCATTTTCGGCAGGATCAGTCGGGACAGAAATTTCTGGACGCCACGCGCAAGTCCTGCACGGAGCTGATCGCGGATGTCGCCGCGACGCGCTTTGACTTTCGGGATGAGACGCTCGCGCCGCTCGTCGAGTGGGCGCACATCATAGACGGCGCGCTCTACGAATCTCCGGCGCAGTGCGTCGAGCTGGCCGCGCCCGCGCTCCAGTTGATGCAGGTCATCGAGAGCGATCCGGACGATTCCTTTATCGAAGAGATCATCCGCCAGCTTGCCACGCGCACGCTCGATGAGGTTGCGACGAGCGACGAAGTGCAGCGCCGCTTTCAACCGATCCTCGCGCAGCACTTGAAGACGCTCGAAACGATCCGCCGCAAAGCCGTCTACGCGCGCGGCGTCGTGCAGTTCGATCTGGTGGACGAAGGGCTCGAAGGCTTTAATAAATTTATCCCTTACTATCTCTACCCGCAGACGACCTATTCGGTCGCGCTCACGCGCGGGCAGCATCGCACCAAGATCTCGGTCGGCTCGAACCCGTGGGCTCCGCGCCCGCGCACGCACAACATCGCGACCATCTGCGAACGCTACGGCGGCGGCGGCCACGCGGTCGTCGGCGCAGTCTCCTTCGCGCCCGACGAAGTCGAGAAGGGCCGCGAAGCCATGCGCGAGATCGTGGAAGAGCTTTCATTTGAGACTGACTACTGATAAGTAGAAATCATGCTGCGTCACATCATCTACAGCTTAGCTTTCATCTTCGTCATGCAAGCCACACTGCGTGCGCAGGAGTGTCACGTCGTCGTCCAAAGCGAAGCCGAAGTCGCAAACGCGGGAGTTCCCGTGATCTTCACTGCAAATGCCGGTTGCAGTGAGCCCATCGGCAAGGCGGAGTACCAATGGGTCGTCTCGGCCGGAACGATCACGAGCGGACAGGGGACTCACCAGATCACAGTTGATACGGCCGGGCTTTTCTTGCAGGAGGTCACGGCGACGGTGGAGCTGAAGGAGCCGGGAGCCAAATCCTACGGGACGGCCACAGCCACTGTGACCATCGGCGGCTGCGGGCTCAGCCGGAAGTTTGACCAGTACGGCGAGCTCTCTTTCAACGACGAGAAGGCACGTCTCGACAACTTCGCGATCGAGCTGCAAAACAATCCGGGCGCACAGGGCTACATCATCGCTTACGGCGGACGTCGCGGCCACCACGGAGAGGTAGACGCCCGGCTTGAGCGCATCAGAAATTATCTACTCAACCGGCGGGGACTCGCGCCGGAATTCACGGTCACGCTTGACGGCGGGTATCGTGAAGAATTCACCATAGAGCTATATATCGTCCCCCGGGGCTTTGACACGCCCACACCCACACCAACGGTTTCGCCCAATGAGGTCGAAAAAAGCAATGAAACGACAGATGTTTTATAGCTTGGCTCTCATCCTCGCCGCGCACATCATCGCGTGCGCGCAGGAATCTGCCCCTGCCCCTCTCGCGCAATGCCCGGCTCTTTCCGTCGATTGTCCGACCGATATTTCAGATGGAAAGAGTGCGCCCTCGACCTTCAGCGCCAGGCTGACGGGAGCAAATCCGGAGGCGAAGTTGATCTTCAACTGGACGGTTTCGAGCGGAGTAATCGAAACGGGACAGGGCACGCAGACCATCAAGGTCATCGGTGCTGGTGATAGCTTAACCGCGACGCTGGAAGTTCAGGGATTGCCGCAGGGCTGCCCGAATATGTTCTCATGCTCAATGTTCTCGTGTCCGGCTCCTCTTGCACGCCGCTTTGATAGTTACGGCAATCTTGATTTCAGAGATGAGAAAGCGCGTCTCTCTAACTTTGCGTTAGAGCTCAGTAACAGCCATAGCGTGCAGGGTTATCTCATCGCTTACGGCATCAAGGCCGACCGGCAGGGCAAGACGCAGGCACGCCTTGAAA
>JAFBAJ010000773.1 GCA_019247865.1 Acidobacteriota bacterium | reverse complement strand
AATGCGGCCATCGCGCGCCAGCGTTACAGCTTCGCGCTCAGCATGGACAGCTCCGAAGCCATCGCCAGTTCGCTCGCGCCCTACATCTCTCTGCGCCGCACGCCTGAGACGATAGATAAGCTCTACGCGCTCTACGACAGCATCACGCCGGAGGATGTGCGCGCCGCTGCCGCACGCTACTTTGTGGATAACAACCGCACCATCGTCACGCTCGCGACGAAGATGGACGACAAGGGAGGTGCGAAGTAATGGCGACTCAAACAGGACTTTTGATGAGAAACAGAATTTTCCGGGGCAGCTCGGCTGTGCTCTGTGCCCTGCTGTTGATGACCACTATGATGACAAGTACGTTCTTCGGACAAGCTCCGCCGTCGGACAAAGGCATCAAGCCGCCGACCGCCGCCAGCGCCAACCCGCCCGCGCCCAAGATGGCCGCCGGTAATGCCGCCAGGCCGGCCGCGCTCCAGAGCGTGCTGCAACCCAACCGCTCGCCGCTCGTCACTTTTCGCATCCTCTTCAACACCGGCTCGGCCTCCGACCCGGAAGGCAAAGAGGGCGTCGCGGCGCTGACGGCGTCGCTCATCGCGGGCGGCGGCACGCGCACGATGACTTACGACCAGATCGTCGAAGCGATGTATCCGATGGCGACCGGCTTCGGCAGTCAGGTGGACAAGGAGATGACCGTCTTCACGGGCACGACGCACGTGGACAATCTGGACAAGTACTATTCGATCATCAGCCAGATGCTCCTTGACCCCGGCTTTCGCGAAGAAGATTTCTCGCGCATCAAGACCGACCACATCAACTATCTACAGGTCTCTCTGCGCGGCGGCAATGACGAAGAGCTGGGCAAGGAAGCTCTCTATAACATGATCTACGAGGGGCTGCCCTACGGGCACAACAACACCGGCTCCACCAGCTCGCTCGAAAAACTGACCCTCAACGACGTACGCGATTTTTACCAGAAGCACTACACGCAGGCGAACCTGGTGATCGGCATGGCGGGCGGTTATCCGGCCGGTTTCGCGAAGAAGGTCGAAGCCGATTTCGGCAAGCTCCCGGTCGGGCAATCCGATCTCAAGAAGTACGCCGCGCCGAAGCTGGAAGCGGGGATGAAGATTCAGATCATCCAGCGCCCGACGCGTTCGACCGCCATCTCGCTCGGCTTTCCGATTGAGCTGACGCGCGCCGACAAAGACTATCCGGCGCTCGCCGTCGTCGCGTCCTACTTCGGACAGCATCGCTCGTCGAACAGCTATCTCTACCATCGCCTGAGAGAGCTGCGCGGGCTCAACTACGGCGACTACGCCTACATCGAATATTTCCCGCGCGGCATGTTCCAGTTCCAGCCAGACGCGAATCTCGGACGGCAGCTGCAGATCTTTCAAATCTGGATTCGCCCGGTTCCGCCGGAGCAGGGACTGTTCACCTTGCGCGCGGCGCTCTACGAGTACGACAAGCTGGTGCGCGAAGGGATGTCCAAAGAGGCTTTCGAGGGGACGCGTGACTTCCTGATGAAGTACAACAACATCCTGACCTCAACGCAGGACGCGCAGCTCGGTTACGCGCTCGACAGCCGCTACTACGGCATCCCGGACTTCAACACGTACATGCGCGACAAGCTCTCCAAGCTCACGCTCGAAGATGTCAATCGCGCGATTCAGACCTACCTCAAGTCGGAGCGGATGCGCGTCGTGCTCGTGACGAAGGACGCAGACGCCCTGCGCGACGCGATCCTCAGCGGCAAGCCTTCGCCCATCACCTACAACTCGGCCAAGTCGCAGGAGATCATGGACGAGGACAAGGTCATCGAGTCCTACCGAATCAACGTCCAGGCCGATGACGTGATGGTCGTGCCGGTGGACAAAGTGTTTCAGTAAGTAAAAAAGTCAAAAGGTAAAAAGGCAAAAGTGAGGAAGAGATTTAACGCTTCCTCACTTTTGCCTTTTTACTTCTACCTTTTACTTCCTCAGAAGCTTCTGCGGAAGAGGTAGGACATCTTGATGAAGAACTCGCGCCGGTTGCGCGATATTCCAGGCTGGTGGAACTGGCTGTCGAAGATCAGCGTGTTCCCGTTCAGCGTGTTGAAGCCGTTGTAGCTGACGTCGTCGTTGTAACCGACGTAGAAAGCCGTCCCCGGATTCGGCGTCCATCCGAAGATGAGCTGCCCGCGAACGCTCGACGCCAGCGAATCGTAGTCGATGCGCGCCCGCGCGAACGTGAAGCGCGTGAACTGGTAGGTGCTGCGCAGCACCCAGATGTTGTCGTCATAGGCGACTCGACCCGTGTCATTGCGCACCAGGCGGCTCTTGGTATAACCCAGAAAGATGTTGAGCGGGTTGGTCGGCTTATAGGTAAAGCCCGTGTCAATATCCAGCAGGTTGCCCCGGCCAGGATTGAGCGGCGGCGGGTTCGGCTGCCTCGGATCTGTGAGAGGATCGCTCAGATAGGCCAGATATTCCGGGCTCACGCGCGGGTATTTCGGCCCGGCTCCGAAGTCATAGTCCGTCGCGCCGAAGGTATAGCCCGCGAACATATAAGCATAGAACTTCTTGTTAAAGTTCCGCTCGCCATACGCCCAGAGCTGCTTGCGATAGCCCGAACGCTCCGAGTCGTCGCCCGAGAAAGCTCCGCCGATGCCCGTGTCGAGCGTGCGCCGGAAACCGAACTCCTCTTCAAAGATACGCTCGTAGGCGTAGTTGATGCCGGTCTGGAAGAAGGACGAGTGCTGTAGATTGAAGCTCACCACAGCTTCGTTGAAGAAGTTCTGCAACCTGCCCTGAAAATCGTAGTTGATGCTGCTGTACGTGTTGAGCTGCCGCTTGATGACGTACTTGGCCTTAGGATTCGGCTCGGTCCCCCAACGGAAACCCAGCTCGTTGATGTTGGTGTTGGTGCGGCGCGTGAAGCCGACGTTGGCGCGGTAATCTCTGGTGCGCCCGACGCCGTCGATGAACCAGCCGAAGTTCCGGCCGGTGTAATCGTAGAGCCAGTAGTAGCCGAGGCCGTTGCCGATCCGGTCGCGGTTGACGCGAGTCGGGACGCCGCCCAGCAGCTCGCGCACGAAGTCCGGATTGAAGAACGGACGGTGCGAGGTCGTGCCGAGCAACTGGAACTGAATGATGGTTTTCGGATTCAGACGGAAGCGCCCGTCAAACCCGGCCACGTGATTGTAGTTGTCCGGAAAGTTCGACGTGGTGGCGATGAAACCGATGCTCGATTGGGTTCCGAGGTCGCGCTTGAGACGCATCACGCCGATCAGAGAATTTTTGTCGAAGTACTTGCCGAACGCACGTGCGAAGTCCGGGTCGGCGCGATCCTGATCCGGGTAATCACCCGGAGCTTTGTCCGAGGCCATCAGGAGCGCGAAGGTGTTGCGCCCCTGCTTGCCCGTCAGCTTGACGGCGAAATCCGGGTCCACGATGGTGCGCGTGTGCACGACGTTCATCGGCGTCTGGAAGTAATCGATGCCTTCCAGAAAGAACGGCCGCTTCTCCGGAAAGAAGATCGGGAAGCGCTGATTCGCCAGGATCACGGTCGAGTCGGCCTCGACCTGCGCGAAGTCAGGATTGACCGCCGCATCCACCGTGATGGTCGGAGTGATGCCGAGCTTGACGGTCACGCCCGGCTCGAACTCGACGGGTTGATTGACGAAGTGGCCGGGGTCGACGAGCGCCGCGTTGTTGCCCAGATCGGCCAGCGAGAAGGTACGCAGGCGCTCTCCCTGTTCCGAGACGGTCAGGCTCGGCGTGACTTCGAGCTGGCGCTGGGTCTGGATGCCTTCGAGCCCGGTGATGTGTCCGGCCTGACTGAGCAGGCTCGCGTTGTCGCGGTTGTTCGGCATCCACGAATCGATCTCGTCATTGAAGCGGTCGATGTTGCGCCAGATGTGAATGCCCCAGAGCTTGTCCTTGCCGGCCGTGTAGC
>JAFBAJ010000694.1 GCA_019247865.1 Acidobacteriota bacterium | reverse complement strand
GAAGTACACGGCGCGGATGGAAGAGGAGCTGGACGAGATCGAAGAGGGCAAGCTGAAGTGGACGGCCGCGCTCCACGAGTTCTACGAAAAGTTTGCGAAGGACTTGAAGAACGCCGAGAGCACGATGCGCGCGGCCAAGCAGCAGGCCATCCCGACCGAAGAGGTCTGCGAGAACTGCGGCTCGCAGATGGTCATCAAGTTCGGACGCTTCGGACAGTTCCTGGCCTGCTCCAACTATCCCGAATGCCGCACCACGCGCGAGGTCTCGAAGCCTTCGAGCGCGGAGAGCAGTGAAGCCGGAACAGCTTCCTCTTCATCTGGCGGCGAAGCGAAGGCCGCGGGCGCGGACGGCGGCGAAGAGGCAGCGGAATGCGAGCTGTGCGGCAAGGCTATGGCCTTGAAGCGCGGGCGGTTCGGACAATTTCTGGGGTGCACTGGTTATCCTGAATGCCGCAACATACGCAAGATCGCGAAGAGCGGTGCGGTCGCGCCCGCGCCCGTCCCGCTCGACGAGACGTGTCCGGTGGACGGCGCGCAACTCGTCCGCCGACACGGACGCTTCGGCGAATTCGTCTCGTGCTCGAACTATCCGAAATGTAACTACATCAAGCGCGAGACGACCGGCGTCGCCTGCCCGCGTCCGGGCTGCAAGGGCGAGATCGTCGTCAAGAAATCGAAACGCGGCAAAGCCTTCTACGGCTGCTCCGAGTATCCCAAGTGCGATGTCGTCTACTGGGACAAGCCCGTCAGCACGCCCTGCCCGCAATGCAACGCGCCCTTCCTCCTGGAGAAGACGACCAAGAAGGAAGGCACAGTGCTCCTCTGCGCGCAGGAGGGCTGCGATTTTAAGATGGAGAAACAGGCCGTCCCGGTCGCGCAGACGGAGCAGCGCGGCGACCGCCCCACAGCGAGTTAAGGAAAAGAAGTTTTAGCCACAGAGACACAGAGGCACAGAGGAAAATAGATGATTTAAATCCTCTGTGTGCTCTGTGTCCTCTGTGGCTAATTCTTATTTCTGAATCACGAACTCCAGCGCGTAGCGGCGCAGTTGATCGCGGTTGGTTTTGAGATAGGCCGCGTGATCCTCGACGATTCCTGCGTCCGCACGCGCGAGCAGGATGTAGGCTTCGAGCAGTCCCGCGTCGTTCAGCTTCTTGAGCTCTGCCAGAGACGGCTCAAGCTCCTTGATCTTCTTCTCCTTCAACTGGCTCTCGACAAACGAGAGCACTGCGCGCAGGGCCGCCGCCTCTTCGGCGAGACTGTGCCGGTAAGCCTTTTCGCCCGGATAGGTCCTGGCGAATTTTTCCGTCTTCCACCTCGCGCGCTCGCCGCCGTAGAGCAGCCAGGCCGCGAGGCCGTTATCCTTCCCATTGAGCATCGCCGAATCGAGCGTGATCCTGGCGTTGTCTTTGTCCCCAGAGACATTGACCGGAATCTCTATCTTCGGATGCGCGAGCCGGACCTTGTTCCGCTGCGCCCATTGGATGAGCCCCTGCGGAGCCAGCCGGTTGTAAGGCTCCGTGATGTAAGCCTCTACGAACTTGTCGCGCGCTGCATCCATCTTGCCCTGACGCATCAGCACGTCGCCCCAGTAGCGATAGGCCGTCTCGCGGTTCGGGTCTACCGCGATGGCGCGCGCGAACCACTCTCCGGCCTCGTCGTACTTCTCCGTCTTGTAATAGACATCGCCCATGAAGAGCGGCGCTTCGTAGAGCTGCGGGTCGGCCTTCATCGCGCGCTCGTAGGACTTGCGAGCTTTGGACATATCGCCCGCCATGAAAGCGGCCTCGCCCTCGCGCATGGCATCTTCCGCCTCCGCCTTGTTGGAGAAGGTGAGCGAGCCCGCATCGCCTCCGTCCGGCGGGATGCCGGCCAGCGTCTGCTTCAATAAAGCGTTGTCCGCGCCCAGCTCCTGCGCGCGAAGGAGGTAGGTGCGTGCGCGTGCGCGCATCTGCTTCCGCTTGGCAGCGTCTTTCTCGGTGATGGCCGTGGCGGCGAGCAGGTGGCCGTACAACTCCTGCACCTCTCTGTCCTGCGAGTTGGCCGCGGCCAGCTTCTCAAAGATCGGCAGGGCTTCGATGTACTTGTTCTGCTCGTAAAGCTCGATGGCGCGCTTGCGCTCGGCCTCGTAATTGTCCATGCCCTGCGCGTGCGCGAGCGTCTGGAGACAGAGCAGCAGGCAGAGCGAAAGCAGCAGCTTGCCGCAAGCGAGAGGAGTTAGTCTGGGCATCTGTGTGATCCTTTGTTTCGAGAGTGACGGCGGCGCGGGGAAATGTCGCCTATTGCGGGAGACGGCTTGAAAGTCTAAGACCGGGCGGCCCGGAGTGTCAAACAATTCCTTTCTCTAAGCTTCAAACATCACGTCCGGCGCGGCTTCGTCCGGGACGCGCCTCCAGCCTTCCTCTGTGTGGCGGAAATATTCGGTCGAGGCGATGGCGAAGGCTGCGCGCTCGATCTGCCACGAGAGGCGTTCGACTTTGATGTGCGGGTGGTTGACCCGCAGGACGTTGAAGGAGTTGGTCTCGCCGCGCGCGCGCGTAGAGGTCGCGGTGCCCGCCGAGACGACCAAAGCGCGATGGCCCGCGATCTTGTAGCGCGTCGAAGTGTCGCCCGTGTGGCTGACGTGCAGGTGACCTGCGAGCAGCACGTCCGCGCCGCAGGCGGCCAGGGTCTCCATCACCATCTCCGCGCGGCCGACCACGTCGTCGTCCCCCTCGCGTCCTTCGGGCGCGTCGAAGGGATGATGCGTGACGATGATCTTCGTCACCTGCTCGTCGTAGCCGCAGAGCCGCGTCCGTATCCGCTCGACCTGCGCCTCGTTGATCCGGCCATCCTTGATCGTCAGCGAGCGCGCCGTGTTGACGCCTAAGATCGCCAGCTCTTCGTCTGCATAGAAGGGCTCCAGATCGTCCGTGATGTAGCGTTTATATTTATCGAGCGGTTGCAGGAAGCGCTGGAAGAGATTGTAGAGCGGCACGTCGTGATTGCCCGGAACGATGATCTGCGGCGAGGGCAGCGCGTCGAGAAACTCGCGCGCCTCCTCAAACTGCTCGCTCCGCGCACGCTGCGTGAGGTCGCCGGAGACGAC
>JAFBAJ010000580.1 GCA_019247865.1 Acidobacteriota bacterium | reverse complement strand
ACTTTCAGCCAGACCTGAGGCGACATCTTCCTTGAACTCCGGCAGCTTTTTGACCAGCTCATCCATGAGCGCGATGTCATTTTTTAAATACTTTTCATAATCAGCCGGAATGGCTGAGCCCAGCCATGGGCCAACCAGCGGCGAGGTGTATTTCAAGACTGTTACTAGACGACGCAGATAAGGCGCGGATGCTTTAATCCACTCTGCCGGTTGATTGATCTCATAGATTCCGCCCTCCACGGTCGGATGCCAGTGACCGGGCACCTAGCAGAAGAGCTGCAACTCGATAGTCTGTCCGATAAGATTCTTTTTGACTTCCTGGAAAAACTCCCGCCAGCCTGTAGCTTCGCGCGGGCGTAAGACGAAAATATTTGGACAGTGTGATTCAACCTTCGCCTGCTCGCGCCGAAAGGCGTTGGTGAATTCACGTTGGACGAGCGCCGTCAGATTATCCAGCTTCGTGACCACCTCTTCATGCTGGTCCTCTTCAGCCGCCCTGAGTTCTGCAATCGCTGACAGAACCTCATTCTTCGTGCTCCAGTGCAACCCGAACAGGAGTCCCGGCACTGAAACATTTTCAAAGGAGACAGGACATTGAATTTCACGGATGGGGGGCTTTCTTTCCAGCGCCTTTTCCAGATGTGCGTAATTGAACTCATGCGTGCACGGCTCGCCGTCATGTCCGGGGCAGGGAATCAAACGCGTGATCTGTAATCCGGGAAACCGTGCGAGCGTGACTTCGATGCCGTCCTTCAGCAGCGCGAAAAAGTTCTGCGGATTCAACCCTCTGACGGTCAATTGCAAGTAGCCTTCGTGTGAAAAAGCTTGGACCAGACCTAAATGCTTCTGCTCCGGCTCATAAGCGAAGAGCGCGCCGGTGCGCCAGTGGTTATGTGTCGTAAAGCGATGCGAGCGGGCGATGAACCAGGTCGGAATACCGGCCGGAATAGTGTTGAGCTTGAATCTCATAGAGACTTCGTTGCTCTCGCCATTCTCTCTCGGCGCATTCCACAGCGGCGCGTAATCCGGCGGCTCAAGCGGCAGCCGCTCCACGACGAGACTGATCTCCCGGTTGTCGGGTGTTTTGTAGGAGAGGTCGAATCGCTCCATCATCCACAGGAAATACTCGCGCATCATCGGGTCAAGGTTTTGCCAGAGCGCATCCATGTGCGAGCGCGTGAAGATGCCGTAACGCTCGATGACTTCATCGCTCTCTAACACCTTGCTGATGTACTCTGTGACCCATTGCGGTTTGAGGATGACGATCCCCTTCAAATCCTCACTGTCCGGGAAATAAAGAATGTCCCCCAGTTCATGCAGCCAGCGCGCGAGCACTCCCAAGCTGGTCTCTTTCACTCCATGCTCAGCCATCAGCTCATTCATCTGTTGCGGGCTGATGTGCTTTTCAGGCTTTGCGCGCAGAGCATTCGCAGCCTTGAGCCATGTCGTCGGCCATAGCTCACCCATCAACGGCAGATTAGCGGCTGCGCTGGCAATCTCTTGCCGCAACTCGTCAATCCCCGCGCCGGTGCGATTACTGATTTCACATTGGCCGATGATCTGCGGGTACTTACGCTGTAGCTCGCTGAGCGGAACGTCAGCGTCGCGCTCATCAGTCCACGTCGCGACGAGCAAAATCGGCGAGTCCGGCGCGAGCGCATGAATCGTATCAAGCCAGTAATACAACTTGCCCTGCTCGAATCCATGCCGCGCGTTCCATGCCAGCAGAAACAACGAGCGATTAGTCAGAAAGAACTGGTGCGTCGCGTGATAAATCTCCTGCCCGCCGAAGTCCCACGTGTTGAGCTGCATGGCGACATCCGTCTCGGTCGGATGCTCCATCTCAAGCGAGCGAACTTCAATGCCGTGCGTCGTTGATTGCTGCTCTTCAAAGCTCTCGCCCCGCAGTGCTCTTAACAGCGAGGTTTTCCCCACACCGCCTTCTCCGACTACTACCAACTTAGAAAGCCATTGCTTACTGCTATCCTCTAATCGCTCTTGCAAATAAGCCAGAATAGCTTCTGTTCCCTGCTGAATAATTTCAGGCGGCGGTGAAGTCAGAGGATTATTTTCAAGTTCTAAAATTTTAAGTTTTTCTAATCGACCGAACCCTATGGGAAGTATTTTTGCGGGTATACCCCAGACAAACAGGTGTTCTAAATTAATTAGCTTATCAATACCTTGAGGGTAATCCGTGAATCGATTGCCTCCGAGGCCAAGCCATGTCAAGTTACATAGTTGGCTAATCTCAGGCGATAATTCAAGTAATTGATTACGAGCAAGTGAAAGCCATGTAAGATTAATAAGTTGGTAAATCTGAATGGGCAATGTAGCTAAATGATTATCCCTTAATATAAGTCTCGCCAATTTATGTAGTTGACCGATTTCGGCGGGAATCCCCGTTAACTGATTATCTCCAACTTCTAGAATTGTGAGGTTCGTAAGTTTGCCTATTTCTGGCGGTAATTTTGTAAGTTGATTGCCTTGAAGCTCAAGGTATTCCAAATCAGTAAGGTGACCAATTTCCGGCGGCAGTTCGGTCAATTCCTGACCGGAAAGATCAAGCCGCGTGACCTTATCTCTGGCAGCTTGTTCGATAATTTGTAACAGTTCTTCTCTGGTCATGGTGAGAAACCTCTCTTGAGCTTCAAGTTTCAGTGGGTTGTTTCATTCCGTCCAGATATTTAATCAAAATCACTTCGTTGTGCTGCTCGTTGTAGATCATCTCGTCCACCATCTCGCGCGCGATGAGGATGCCGAAGCCGCCGGGGCGCATGCCGCGTTCTTCGCGGTAACGTTCGTGCTGCGTCGGGTCGTCTTCCGGGTTGAGGATGGCCGCGTGATGCAGTGATTCGATCGCGAAGCCTTCGCCGGGGTCTTTGATGCGATAGAGGATGACGCGCGGAGTGTGCAGGAAGCCGACTTCGACCATCTGTCTGGAGTCGTTCTTGCCGCCGTGCTCGATGGCGTTGCGCAGCATCTCGCGGAAAGCATAGGTCACGTTCTCGCGTGTGTCTTCCGGGATGTCCGCCTTGAGCTGCGCCATGATTCTTTCGAGCGGGTCAATCGCCGCCGGGTCGCAGGGCACGCGCAGCTCTATCCATTCCGGTCTGGCCGAGAGGACTTCGATCTTGATCTCCTGCGGCACCAGCTCAAAGACAGCGCTCACGGCCGAGAGCAACTGGTCGACATCGAAGGGCTTGGCTAAAAAATCGCAGGCCTGCTCTCTGAGCGCGCTGATGGCCGTCTCCGGCGTCGTGAGCGCGGTCATCACGACGACGGGCAGGTCCTGATGCCTCTCGCGCAGGCGCGCGAGCATCATCAGGCCATCCATCTTAGGCATCATCACATCCAGCAGGGCCAGATCGATGACCTCGCTTTCGATGGCCTCCAAACCCTCGAAGGCGTCGAGCGCCTCCAGCACCTGATAACCCTCGCGCCGCAGCGCAAAGCCGATCAGAGCATGCAGCTCCGGGTCGTCATCCACCACCAGAATCTTCTTAGCCATCTCGTTCCCCTTATTCCTCCGCCATCGCCAGCAAGAGCGCGTCGGTGGCTACCTTGCGATTGATATTGACTTCGAGCTGGCGGCGATGCTCTTCGATCTGCGAGAGCCAGCGCGCGGCGCGACGGCTCTCAAGTCCCTGGCCGAGACGCGCGAGCTGTGCGCCGAGGTCTGTGTTGGCGAGCCCTTCCGCGCCCGCGCCGAGCGAGAGCGACCAGACATCATGCACCAATGTTTCCAACACGCCGAGGCGCGGCTCGTACTCATCTTTGCGCCTGGCGTCGGTCAGCTCTTCGGCCGCACGCAGGAGCCGCGCGCGGTCTTTCGTTCGGACGAGCGCATCCAGGATTTCCAGCATCGCCGTGCGCTGCGCCTGATAAGCCTTGAGGTCTGTGTTGAGCGCGCGTCCGATGCTGCCGCGCGCGACGTGCGCGATGAGCTGTGCGTCAGCCGCGGCCAGCTTCTTGTCTTGTTGCCGCAGGTAACGCTCGATCTCCGCGGCGGCGAGCGGCGCGAAGCGTATCGTCTGGCAGCGCGAGCGAATGGTCGGCAGCAGAGATGCCGGGCGCGACGTGATGAGGATGAGGTGCGAAGTGGCTGGCGGCTCTTCGAGCGTTTTCAGCAGCGCGTTCGATGATTGCTCGTTCAGCCTGTCCGCATCTTCGATGAGAAAGACGCGCGCGCGCCCTTCGTACGGGCGAAAGTTGGCCTCGCGCTCAAGGTCGCGCATCTGTGCGACACGAATCAGGCGATTGTACGGGCGCAGGAGGCCGACATCCGCGTACTCGCTCCAGATGAGCTTCTCTTTGTTGTCGGATTCGCTCTGATAATCCGGAAAGGTCGAGCGCATGATGCGCGTGCATGAAGAGCAAGTGTCGCAGGCTTCGACCTCCGCGACGGGCGTGCGGCAATTGAGCGCCTTCGCCAGCTCCAGCGCGAACAGCTTTTTGCCCACGCCCTCTTCGCCCACGAAGAGGAGCGCGCCCGGCACGCGCCGCGCCGCCAGCAGCCGCCGCAGGCTCTCCTTCACACGCTCATTCCCGGCAAGTCGGTCAAACATAAAGTCTCAAGTCACAGGTCTCAAATCCCAGGTCTGTCTCAGCTTTTGACTTGAGACCTGTGACTTGAGAGCTGGGACTTTAATAACGGAGTTATGAGATCCATCACGCGCGCGTGAGTCTCTTCAATCGAGCCGCTGGCGTCGATGATGCGTATGCGCTCGGGCTCGCGCGCGGCCATTTCCAGATAGGCTTGACGGACGCGCGTGTGGAAGGCTGCGTCTTCCGCGTCGAGCCGGTCGCCGCGATGGTCGCTGGCGATTCGTCGCTGTGTGCGCGCGATACATTCTGCGACCGGGACATCGAAGACGATGGTCAGGTCCGGCTGAAGCCCGCCGGTGGCGAGCGCGACCACCTGCGCGATCAGTTCCGAAGTGAAGCCGCGCCCCGCGCCCTGATACGCCACGGTCGCGTCGGCGTAGCGATCCGAGAGCACGATGTGGCCGGATTCCAGCGCGGGCCGGACGAGCGTGCGGACGTGCTGCGCGCGGTCGGCTGCGAAGATCAGCAGCTCTGCCAACGGATCGACGCTCTCTTCTGCGTCGAGCAGCGCGGCGCGCAGGCGCGTGCCGAGAGCCGTCCCGCCCGGCTCGCGCGTCGCCACGACCTCCATCCCGCCGAGCCGCAGCTCGCTCGCCACCAGACGCAACTGTGTGGACTTGCCACAGCCGTCTATGCCCTCAAAAGTCAGAAAAGCTCCGCTCACGCCCATCGCGCACTCACTCTCAAGCTGTCGAATCGGAAGCAGATGTCAGGAGCCGGACGGGTCGGTCGTCTCGGCCGGGTTGTCTGTGTGCGGCGCGGCGGCCGGTGACGACTGCCGCA
>JAFBAJ010000552.1 GCA_019247865.1 Acidobacteriota bacterium | reverse complement strand
ATGCCCTGGGATGGATGCGAGCTGTGCGTCGGCGAATTTAAGGAGGACGGAACGCTCGGCAACATCGAGCGTGTTGCGGGCGGGCTGCACGAATCTATCTTTCAGCCGGAATGGTCGCCCGACGGGACGCTCTACTTCGCTTCCGACCGGACGGGTTGGTGGAACCTCTATCGCTTCGATCGTGAACGGGAGACGGAAGCTTTGCATGAGATGGCGGCGGAGTTCGGCTGGCCTCTCTGGGTCTTTCGCATGTCGAGCTATGCGGTCGCCTCTGACGAGCTGCTCGTCTGCGCTTATAACGAGAACGGCAACTGGCGACTGGCGCTCCTCAATCCGCAGACGAAAGAGTTTGAAAAGATCGAGTGCCCTTACACGGACATCGAATACCTGTCGGCGACGCGCGGGCAGGCGGTCTTCTGCGCGGGCTCGCCGACCGAGCCGAACGCGGTCGTCCGCTTCGACCTCGGCACGCGCGAGTTTGAAGTCCTGCGCCGTTCGAGCAATCTCGGCATCGATGCAGATTACCTCTCCATCCCGGAAGCGATTGAGTTCCCGGCCGTGGACGGCGCGCAGGCGCACGGCTTTTTCTACGAGCCGCGCAATCGTGACTACGCCGCGCCGGAAGGCGAGCGCCCGCCGCTCCTCGTCATCAGTCACGGCGGGCCGACCTCCGCGACGACGACCGCGCTGCGTCTCGGGATTCAATACTGGACGAGTCGCGGCATCGCCGTCCTCGATATGAATTACGGCGGGAGCACTGGCTACGGCCGCGCGTACCGCGAGCGCCTGCGGGACAACTGGGGCATCGTGGACGTGGACGATTGCGCGGGCGGCGCGCTGTATCTGGCCGAGCAGGGGCGCGTGGACAGAAAGCGTCTGGCGATTCGCGGCGGCAGCGCGGGCGGCTACACGACGCTCGCGGCTTTGACCTTCCGCGATGTCTTCAGCGCGGGCGCGAGCCACTTCGGCGTGAGCGACGCGGAGGCTTTGGCGACCGATACGCACAAGTTCGAGTCGCGCTATCTGGACGGCCTCATCGGCCCGTACCCTGAGCGGCGCGATCTTTATCTGGAACGCTCGCCGATCCACTTTACGGAAAAACTCTCGTGCCCGATGATTCTCTTTCAGGGCTTAGAGGACAAGGTCGTCCCGCCCGACCAGGCCGAGCGGATGTTCGAAGCCGTCAAAGCCAAAGGACTTCCGGTCGCCTACGTCCCCTTTGAGGGAGAACAGCACGGCTTTCGTCGCGCAGAGAACATCAAGCGCACGCTCGACGCGGAGCTGTACTTTTATTCCAAAGTCTTTCACTTCGAGATGGCGGATCAGGTCGAGCCGGTGAAGATCGAGAATCTATGACGGCTCAATACCTTGCGTCCTTGAGTCTTTCTTTGTTCGCGTCTTTGCGAGAACCATCAACGTTTCACGCCAGGGCGCTAAAAAAGAAAGACTCAAGAGCGCAAACGATTGAGAGAGGTGTAATGTGAGCGAAACGAACAACGGGCGGCGGTTCTGCCTCGTCCTGATCAAGCCTTCGCACTACGACGATGACGGCTATGTCATCCAGTGGTTTCGCTCGGCCATTCCCTCCAATTCGCTGGCGGTGCTGTACGGGCTCGCGCGCGAGTGCGCGGCGCAGCGTATTCTCGGTGATGATGTGGAGATCGAAATACACGCCTTCGACGAGACGAACACGCATCTCAGCATCAAACGCATCTCGTCGCTGATCGAGCGCGCGGGCGCAGGGATGGTGATGCTGGTCGGCGTGCAGTCGAACCAGTTTCCGCGTGCGCTCGACATCGCGCGCCCTCTGCGCGAGCGCGGCATCACGGTCGCCGTCGGCGGCTTTCACGTCTCCGGCACTATTGCCATGCTCAAAGAGCGCGATCCGCAGGTGAAGCGCGCGGAGGAGATGGGCGTCTCGCTCTTCGCGGGCGAGGCCGAGGGGCGTCTCGACGCGGTGCTCCGCGACGCTTGGGAAGGAAAGCTTCGGCCGCTCTACAATTTCATGAACGACCTGCCGGGGCTCGAAGGCGCGGCGATGCCGCTCTTACCGGCCGAGCGCGTGATGCGTACCGCCGGCGCGAACACGAGCTTCGATGCCGGGCGCGGCTGTCCTTATCAATGCTCTTTCTGCACCATCATCAACGTGCAGGGGCGCAAGTCGCGCTATCGCTCGCCCGACGACATAGAGCAGATCGTGCGCGCCAACTACGCACAGGGCATCAAGCGGTTCTTCATCACGGACGACAACTTCGCGCGCAACAAGGATTGGGAAGCCATCCTGGATCGCCTCATCATCCTGCGCGAAGAAGAGCGGCTTCCGATCAATTTCATCATCCAGGTTGACACGCTCTGCCACAAGCTGCCGAACTTTATCGAGAAGGCCGCGCGCGCAGGCGTCAAGCGAGTCTTCATCGGCTTGGAAAATATCAACCCGCAGAACCTGCTCGGCGCGAAGAAGCAGCAGAACAAGATCACTGAGTACCGCCGGATGCTGCTCGCCTGGAAAGCCGCGCACGTGCTGACCTATTGCGGCTACATCCTGGGCTTCCCGAACGACACGCCCGAAGCCATCCTGCATGACATCCGCGTCATCCAGAAAGAGCTGCCGGTCGACCTCCTCGAATTCTTTTATCTCACGCCGCTGCCCGGCTCTGAAGATCATCGCCGGCTGCACGAGGCGGGCACGGAGATGGATGCAGACCTCAATCGTTACGACCTCAATCACGCCGTGACGGGACACGCGCACATGTCGCGCAAGGAGTGGGAGCAAGTCTATCGAGATGCCTGGGAGACCTACTACACGCCGGAGCACATCGAGACGGTGCTGCGCCGCGCGATGGCGACCGGCGTCAGCCCCGGCAAAGCACTCTTCCTCATCGTCTGGTTCAAGGGCTGCATCGGCATCGAGAAAATTCACCCGCTCGAAGGCGGCTTCCTGCGCTTAAAATTCCGTCGCACGCGCCGCCCCGAACTGCCGCGCGAACCGGCCCTGCTTTTCTATCCGAAATACCTGTTTGAAACTCTCGGCAAACAGTTCAACTGGATCTCGCTCTACCTGCGCCTGCGCCTCATCTATCTCAAGCTCAAACGCGACCCGCACAGGTTCGAGTACACAGACCTCGCCCTCACGCCCGTCACCGACGACGAAACGGAGAGCCGCGAGCTCTTCCAATCCGAAGTCGCACAGGCCTACGTCGGCCGGATACAACGCCTCAGGAAGATGCGCGAAGGGCAGGCGGTCTGATCTCCTCTCGCGACGAGAGGGTAGTGGGTCAGTTTGAAAACTCAAACAAAAGAATCTCGCGCAAAGGCGCTGGTGACGCAAAGAAAGACTTTATTGCTTTTCTGGTCGTGACCTAAATTCAACTCTCTGCGCCAACTCTGCGTGAACTCTGCGCCTCTGCGGTGAGTGTTTGGCGGTATCATCTCAACGCAGAGACGCAGAGAAGTCGCAGAGTTGGCGCAGAGAAAAACAATTTAGGACACGACTGCTTTTCTTTGCGTCTTTGCGCCTTTGCGTGAACCTGTTTTGAAACTGACCCACTACCGACGAGAGCAGATTATTGCTTAATCAATTTAGTTGGGATAGTATGGCGCGGCTTGACGGATCAGGGTCATCCCGGGCGCGAACCTCGTTCCTTGTCGTGTTTCTCCAATTAGCCGTTCCTTCGTTCAGCCAGCAACTTTAACCTCATATGACGCGAGTCTTCATCAGCCATTCCTCTCAGGATCGCCAAATCATTGAGCGCGAGATCATCGCTCCACTTCGCGCGCAGGGCCTGGAGACGTGGTACTCGACAGACAACATCAGACTGGCTTCCGAGTGGGAGAAGCAGATTCATGAAGGTCTCAAGTCCTGTGAGTGGTTTCTCATCGTGCTCTCGCCGCGCGCGCTTGATTCCGAGTGGGTGCAGCGCGAAGTGCACTGGGCCTTCCTGAATCGACAGCACAAGATCGTCCCGGTGATGCTGGAGAGCTGCAACCCGGAGGAGCTGCACCTCGGACTGCTGCCGCTTCAATTCGTAGATTTTCGCGACGATGTCGCGCGGGCGCAAAGCCGGCTCCTCGCCTTCTGGGGGCTGGACGAAGAATCGCAGGCAGCAAAGCGACGAGAAAGAGAGGCACAGGAAGAGGCCGAGCGACAACGCCATGAGCGAGCGGTCAGAGCAGAGGTGGCGCGCCTCGAAGCGGAGGTCAACGCGGCGACGGATAGCGAAGACTGGGAGTCAGCTATCAGATGCTTAAAAATTCTCCTCCAGATTGATCCTTCACATGAGAAGGCTGAGGCCGACCTCACGCATGCGCAGAGCCAGCGAGAGTTGTTGGCGCTTTATCGTCAGGGCGAAGAGCATTATCAGCGGGGCGAGGTCTATCCGGCTTTAACAAAGTTTCGCGAGCTACGGGAGCGGGACCCTGGCTACAAAGAGATTGAAGCGCGCATCGCGGAGATCGAGCGGACGGCGAAGGATGAGGAGGCACGGCTCCGTGCAGCGGCGCGTGCCTCGATAGCCGATGGCGACTGGGAGACGGCCGACCGCCAGCTTGAGCTGCTGCGGAAGCTCAACCCGCTGGACGAGGAGATCGAGCAGGAGTTACAGCAAGCCCGGCAAAAGCAGCGCGAGACGGAGACCCGGGAAGAGGTCGCACGCCTCAGCGCGGAGGCGGAGGCCGCCATCGCCGCCGGAGACTGGAAGCTGGCCGTCACGAAATTAAAGGCTCTTCTGGAATTAGATCAGTCTCACGAAGGAGCTCTGAAGCGGCTGACCTTTATCGAGCGCCACCTCAAATTGCAGAGGCTCTACAAGGAAGGACACCGCTCTTACCGGGAGGGTGATTGGTCATTAGCCCTGTCTCAGTTCCGCGAGCTTCATGCAGAGGACAGCAACTATCAGGATGTTCCAGCGATGCTGGTCAGGCTGGAAAAGCTGCAGGCCCGGAACAACAGAAGACGGGCCAGGCGGGAGAAACTCGGCCCGCTGAAATATTACGGCAGCCTGATCGTTGCGCTCGTCGGGACGCTGGTCAGCCTGGTCGGCTTCATCCTCTGGGTACGAGGTTCCACGCCCCTGCAAGCCGGCACTTCATTGTTCGTGGCTGTGGTCGTTTCCTGGTTGAGCTGGCTATATTTTTTCAATTTGTGTATGAATGACGTTAATGATTCCGTTGGCTGTCTACCTGGATTGGCCCTCATTCTCATTCCTCTCGTCGCCCTCCCGAGCCTGTGGCTCGCCCCTAAGCACAGGGCCAGCGTTGTCGAAAACAGTGTCGGCGACGCATGGGTCTTGATTAGTAAGAAGAAATACGATCAGGCAATTTCCGATCTCACCAAAGCTATCAATATTAATCCCCGCAAGGTTGAGGCATATCACTATCGGAGCCGGGCTTATCTGGAGAAGGGAAGTTACGACCTGGCCCTGAGCGATCTCAATCATGCGATCCAGCTTGACCTGAACAGCGATGCCCTTTTCCTGTCTCGCGGCCTGGTTTACTATCGGATGCAGGATTATGACCGCGCTCATGCGGACTTTGATGCCGCCATCTGGCACGGCCCCGATAACGCCGTCAACTATTACTGGCGCGGAATATTCTATTTTAAGAGGGGACAACTGGATAATGCGATCAGTGACTTCACCAGCGCCAAAGGGAAACCGTTCGCCAAAGTTGCCGGCGAGCTTGACGCAAAGTTTCTCCTCTATCTTAATTTGGCATATTTCACCGAGGGCTTCGATTACGACCCTTACGCGCTGGTGACAGACTATCTTAATCTGGCTTCTTACCTGAAAGACAAAAATCACGAGAGTCTTTCCAATCTAAAGCAGGCGGTCAAATCGAGCTCTGAGTTCGCGGCAGATTTTGCGCCGACCTATCTCCTGCGCGGCAAAGAGTTCGCCCTCCAGGGAAAATATGCGGAGGCGATCAATGATTTCACCTATAGCATTGGTGCACGGGCGAATCTGGACGAAGCATATTTTGAGCGCGGTAAAGCTTATATCGCCGCGGGAGATTACAAGAGAGCCATAGATGATTTAACCGATGCGACCAATCTCCCGCCCCAGACTGAAAAGGAGTTTTATCAACTGAGCCGCGCTTACTTTGGTCTCCGTCTCTACGATCAGGCTATTTCCAGCGCACAGCAGGCCATCAGCCTCAATCAGGGTTATGGCCCGGCCTATTACGTCTGCGGTCTGGCTTACACGGGCAAAGGTGAATATGGGCGTGCGATTGAAAATTACAACAAGGCCATCGAGTTCGTCGCCGGAGCAGACCCGGCACCCTTCTACTTTAATCGTGGCATAGCCTATCAGAACAACAATGATCCAACGAACGCCATCGCGGACTTTAAGAAGGTGCTGGAATTCAAGGACTCGAAGCTCATCCCGGAAGCCCGGCAGCGCCTGCAACAGCTCGGTGTTAAAGAGTAATTTCGGATCGTAGTGGTTCAGTTTCAAAAACAATTTCACGCAAAGGCGCAAAGACGCAAAGAAAAGCTTCAATCTCTTCTTTGCGTCTTTGCGCCTTTGCGTGAGATTCTTTTGTTAGAGTTTTCAAACTGAACCATGACCGCTTTTCTTTGCGCCTTTGCGAAACGGTTTCTCTACGCTAAGATTGTGCGCGATCTTCAGAAGGTAGAGAGCACAGATTGAGCATGAGACGTTTCCACTGCCTATCCAGACTCGTCCTTACGTTGCCGCTCGGCGGCCGCGCCTGATTCGTGCGCGGTGCTGAAGCGGCGCTTCCACCTTAACCCGGAAACTTTAATCAATCGCGAAGCGCCAGGCTGCTCTGGAGAGGACGGCCTGCCTTTGGCCGTTGCGTCGCAAGGTGTCAGGATATTCGTAGAGGCTGAAGAAAATGGACGAGAAATATTTTCCCGCGAAGATCGAAGATAAGTGGCAGAGGCGCTGGGAGGAGTCGGGCGCGTTCGAGGCGCACGAGGATGACCCGCGCGAGAAATTTTATTGTCTGGAGATGCTGCCGTACCCCTCCGGGTTTCTGCACATGGGGCACGTGCGCAACTATTCGCTGGGCGATGCGCTGGCGTGGTACAAGCGGCTCGTGGGCTATAACGTGCTGCATCCGATCGGGTGGGACAGCTTCGGGCAGCCGGCCGAGCAGGCGGCGATCAAGCGTGGCATCATGCCGCGCGTCTGGACGGAAGAGAACATCGCGCACATGCGCGGGCAGTTGAAGCGGCTCGGCATCAGCTATGACTGGAGGCGCGAGATCGCCGCGCACAGGCCCGACTATTACAGGTGGGATCAGTGGTTCTTTCTGAAGATGTACGAGCGCGGCCTGGCTTACAAGCGCAAGTCTCAGGTCAACTGGTGCCCGCAGGAGCAGACAGTGCTCTCGAACGAGCAGTCGTCGGGCGGCGTCTGCTGGCGCTGCGGCGCGCACGTCACGAAGAAGGAGCTGGAACAGTGGTTCGTGCGGATCACGGATTACGCCGAAGCTTTGCTCGAAGACATGAAGGAGATCGCGCCGGGCTGGCCGGAGAAGGTCTTGAAGCGGCAGCGCGACTGGATCGGCAGGAGCGTCGGCGCGTACGTTGATTTTCAGCTCGTTGGCACGGAGCGGAAGGTGCGCGTCTTCACGACGCGGATCGATACCATCTACGGCGTCAGCGCAATCCTGCTCGCGGCGGAACATCCGCTGCTGGCGGAGCTGCTCGAAGGCTCGCCGCAAGAGGCGCAGGTGCGAAACTTCGTCAGGCACGTGCGGCACGAGCACAATCGTTATCCGAGCAACATCGAAGACGATTTCAAGGAGGGCGTGAGCACAGGGCTCTTCGCCGTCAATCCCTTCAGCGGCGAGCGCGTGCCGGTGTGGGTCGCCAACTACGTCCTGATGGAGTACGGCACGGGCGCTGTGATGGCTGTGCCCGCGCACGACGAGCGCGATTTCGATTTTGCGGAGAAGTACAGGCTGCCGATCAAGCGTGTCATCGCGCCGGTCAATGATGAAGACGACATGAAGCTGCCGATGACTGATGACGGCGTGCTCGTCAACAGCGGCGAGTGGAGCGGCAGGACTTCCGCAGAAGCGATTGCAGAGATGACTGCTTTCGCTGAGGCGAAAGGTTTCGGCGAGCGCCGGACGATCTATCGCCTGCGCGACTGGGGCATCTCGCGGCAGAGGTTCTGGGGCGCGCCGATCCCTGTCGTCTACTGCGAGCGTTGCGGCGTCGTGCCCGTGCCCGAAGAGGAATTGCCGGTGCGTTTGCCTGAGAGCGCGGAGTTCACAGGCACCGGCGAATCGCCGCTCGCGGGCGTCGCGGAGTTCGTCAACACGACCTGCACGCGTTGCGGAGGCGCGGCGCGGCGCGAGACGGACACGATGGACACCTTCGTTGATTCGTCGTGGTACTTTTTCCGCTACTGCGACCCGCACAACGATGCCGCGCCCTTTGGGAAAGAGGTGGCCGCGCAGTGGACTCCGGTGGCACAGTACATCGGCGGCGACTCGCACGCTGTGATGCATCTCATCTACACGCGCTTCTGGACGAAGATGATGCGCGACCTGGGCCTCGTCGAATTCAACGAGCCGGTCAGGCGGCTGCTGACGCAGGGGATGGTCACGAACCGCGTCGAAGGCACGGACGAATGGAAGGCCATGTCCAAGAGTCTCG
>JAFBAJ010000542.1 GCA_019247865.1 Acidobacteriota bacterium | reverse complement strand
GGCGCTCTTGATGGGCGTGGTGGTCATCGGACAGAACGGCAACAAGGGCGGCTTCACGACCGAGAATCTGGATCGGTCGGCCAATGCGTGCCAGGACTTCTACCAGTTCGCGACCGGCGGCTGGCAGAAAGCGAATCCGGTTCCCGGCGCTTTCGGTCGCTGGGGCAGCTTCAATATTCTGGCCGAGCACAACCGCGACGCGCTGCGGACGATTCTCGACGCCGCCGAAAAGAATCCTAAGGCCGCGCGCGGCAGCAACGAGCAGAAGATCGGCGATTTCTACGCGAGCTGCATGAGCGAGGCGCAGATCGAGGCGGCCGGGATGCAGCCCATCATGCCTGAGCTGAAGGCCATCGATAAGATCAAAGACCTGCGCAGCCTTCAGGCGGAAGTCGCGCGCCTGCACTCCTACGGCGTCGGCGCGATGTTCGGCTTCGGCTCCCTGCAGGACGCGAAGAACAGCAAGATGGTCATCGCCGTCGCGGTGCAGGGCGGGCTCGGCCTGCCGGACAGAGACTTCTACACGGACGACAGCGACAAGATGAAGGAGACGCGCGCAGAGTACGTCAAGCACATGACCAACATGTTCCAGCTCATGGGCGAGGACGCCGCGAAGGCCGCCGCCGATGCGAACACGGTGATGATGATCGAGACCAAGCTCGCCCGGGCTTCGATGACCAACGTCGAGCAGCGCGACCCGATCAAGACCTATAACAAGATGACCATCGCGCAGCTCCGCGAGCTGAACAAGAATCTCTGGTGGGAGAGCTATTTCGCAGACATCAAGCAGCCCGGCATCACCGAACTCAACGTGATGCAGCCGGACTTCTTCCGCGCGCTCGATAAAGAGCTGACCGCGACCTCGCTCGACGATTGGAAGACCTACCTGCGCTGGCAGCTCCTGACGACCTACGCGCCGACGCTCTCCTCGAAGTTCGATACCGAGAACTTCAATTTCTTCAGCAAGTATCTGAACGGGACGAAAGAGCAGTTGCCGCGCTGGCGTCGCTGCGTGGCGGCGACGGACGGCAGCATCGGCGAGGCTCTGGGCGAGGTCTACGTCCAGAAGAATTTCACGCCCGATGCCAAGCAGCGCATGCAGACGATGGTCAGGAACCTGATCGCCGCACTGCGTGATGACCTGCAGACGATTCAGTGGATGGGCGACGAGACGCGCCAGCAGGCTCTGACCAAGCTCGACGCCATCGCGCAGAAGATCGGCTATCCGGACAGGTGGCGCAACTACACCGCGCTCAAGATCGACCGCAAGTCTTATGCGGGCAATACCATGCAGGCCAACGTGTTCGAGTTTAACCGGCAGCTCAACGAGATCAACAAAGAGGTGGATCGCGGGCAGTGGATCATGACGCCGCCGACCGTCAACGCTTACTACCAGCCGTTGCGAAACGAAATCGTCTTTCCGGCTGGCATCCTGCAACCGCCCTTCTTCGATTTCAGCGCGGACGACGCGCTCAACTACGGTGCTATCGGCGCGGTCATCGGTCACGAGATGACGCACGGCTTCGATGATCGTGGAAGACAGTACGACGCCGAAGGGAACCTGCGCGTGTGGTGGACGCCGGACGACTTGAAGAACTACCAGGCGCGCGCGACGTGCGTCGAGAACCAGTTCTCAGGCTTCAAGGTCGAAGAGGGATTGTTCCAGAAGGGCAAGCTCGTGCTCGGCGAATCCATCGCCGACCTCGGCGGCCTCAAGATTGCGTACAGAGCTTTCCAGAAATCTCTGGAAGGCAAGCCGCGTCCTAAGGACATCGACGGCTTCACGCCGGAGCAGCGTTTCTTCCTCGGCTGGGCGCAGGTCTGGGCGACGAACTACCGCGCCGAAGCAGCACGCCAGCAGGCGCTGACCGACTCGCATCCGCTCTCGCGCTTCAGAGTCAACGGCCCGCTCTCGAACCTGCCTGAGTTCGCGCAAGCCTACCAGTGCAAGGACGGCGACCCGATGGTGCGCCCCACGACCGACCGTTGCGAAATTTGGTAAGAGTTAATTCGCTACAGAGAACACAGAGGGCACAGAGACCTTAAAATTTCTCTGTGCCCTCTGTGTTCTCTGTGGCTAAAACCGGTTGAGCCTTACTGCGGCTCTTGCGGTCGAAGAAGAGTTCGTAAGCTATCAGGAGCGCGCCCGCGCAGATCGAGGCGTCCGCGATGTTGAAGGTCGGCCAGTGATATGTGCCCCAGTGCACGTCTATGAAATCCACCACGTAGCCGAGCCGCACGCGGTCGGTCAGGTTGCCGGTGATGCCCGCCAGCAGGAGCGCGCAAGCGCCGAGCGTGCGGTCGTCCGTGCGCGGCGTGCGGAAGAAGTAGTAGAGGACTGCGACGGCTGCTGCGGCGGCGAGGACGACGAAGACCCAGCGCCCGAACGCGCCGCCCTCCTGCATCTGTCCGAAAGCGATGCCACGATTCTCCGCGTAAGCGAAGGCCAGCAGCCCGTCGATCAGGTTGCGCATCTCGCCGAAACGCAGAACGCGCACGGCCCAAGCCTTCGTCATCTGGTCCGACAGATAGATGCCCAGCGCCGCGATCAGATATCCGATTCTCCAACCAAAGTCACGCGCCTTCACGCTGCTTCCTCCCGCTCGATCTCCGTCAATGCTTCGACACAGCGCTCGCACGCCGTCGGATAGCGCATGGATTCGCCCACGCGCGTCGAGTAATTCCAGCATCGCTCGCACTTCTCGCCGGACGCGCGCTCAATGCTGACGCTGACTCCGCTCTCTTCAGAGCGCGAAAGCGAGACCTGCGAGACGATGTAGATAAAGCGCAGCTCGTCCCGGTAGCGTTCGAGCAGCTCGTAAGTCTCGCCGCCGGCAGTGAGAGAGACGTGCGCTTCAAGCGATGACCCGATGAGCTTCGCATGGCGCGCCTCTTCGAGCTTGCGCAGCACATCATCACGCACCGCAAACAGTTTCTCCCAACGCTGTGCCATCTCCGCATCGCGCTCGCCGCTCGCCTGGGGAAAGAGCGCGAGATGCACGGAAGCCGGAACAGCATCGCTTTCATCCACACCGCGC
>JAFBAJ010000505.1 GCA_019247865.1 Acidobacteriota bacterium | reverse complement strand
CTACGCCGGAGTTTTTATGAACGAGGAGGGGCGGCGCATCCTCGATACGTTCAGGGACGAAGCGAGCCCGAACGCCTCGAACGTCGCGCGGCACCGCATCATCGACGACCTCCTGCGCCGCGAACTCAAGGCACATCCGGAGCTGTGCGTGGTCCTGATCGGCGCAGGCTTTGACAGCCGCGCCTTCAGGCTCAAAGGGGGCACGTGGGTGGAGCTGGACGAGCCGCAGGTCATCGCTTACAAGAACGAGCGGCTGCCCGTCTCGGATTCCAAGAACGAGCTGCAACGAATCCCTGTGGACTTCTCGACCGACTCGCTGGAAGAGAAGCTCAACGCCTTCTCCGGCCGCAGCCCGGTTGTGGTCGTCATCGAAGGCGTCTTCATGTATCTGGAGGAGCAGGCGATCAGGCAACTGCTTCAGACCCTGCGCCGCCTCTTCCCGCGCCACACGCTGATCTGCGATCTGATGAACAGACAGTTCTTTGAAAAGTACGGCCGCACCATACATGAAAAGCTGACAGGCATGGGCGCGGCTTTTAAATTCACGGTGGACAATCCGGAAGAGGTCTTTCTGGAAAACGACTATCGCCGCACAGCGAGAATCTCAATCGTCGAAAGCGCGGTGAGGTTCGGGTTGCTGAAAATACCTAAGATTCTCTTAAAGACCGTCCTCCGCACACTGGCCGACGGCTACGCGATCTATGTCTTCGAGTAGCACAACGAAAGCAGGTTCACGCAAAGGCGCAAAGAAAAGAAAGACTCAAGCTTTTCTTTGCGTCTTTGCGCCTTTGCGTGAACCTGCTTTTAATCAGACAAGCGGCAAATGAATCCCCATCCGCCGCCGAGTTCGCTGACGGCGAGCAGCAGCTCGTTGCTTCCCTTCTTCAATGGCAGGTAGAGGGTATCGTTTTCCGGATTCATGATGCCGAGGAAGCCGGGGTCGCGGAAATACTGCGCGCTGCGGCCACGGTAGAGCAGCTTGCCGTTGAGGAAGACGCTGACCTCGTCGCTGTAACCGAGCGCGAGCTTTTTCACCTGCTCGCGGTCGGAGGTGATGTTGGTGCGCGCGTACACGAGCTTCATTCCCGGTTGTGGTTCGAGGCGCTTTGAAAAGTCGTTTGCAAACGAGACTTTCGGATGCGGGCTCTCGCGATAACGATTGATGACGACGAAGCCGGGCGCTTCCGCTTCGACCTCCTGCCAGCGGATGGCCTCGCTCTCGCCCGGCGTCAGCGGATGCTCCGGATTGCGTGCGAGCGCGTCATAGGCAGGCGACAGGCTCCACTTGATCAGAGTGCCCGGCGGCATCTGCGGCAAGTGCCTCTCCCACGGAGCATCCGGAACAGTGCGTATCTCAAAGTTCGAGAAATAGGTCGCGCCGGTCAGGACTGCCAGCGCCACCTGCCCTTTCTGCACGCCGCTTTTCAGATCGTTCATCACGAGCGCGGGCTGCTCCATGTCTTTGACATAGAGCCTGGCCTGCGCGCCCGTCACTTCGAGGCGCAGGTGGAACCAGACATCTTTCGGAATCTCGACCGCGCCGGTAAAGCCCGGCCCGTTATAGATCTGCCAGTTGAGGCCCGTGTTGAGCACTGGCGTGTACTGCATCGCGTCCGGAGCCCCGGACTTGTGCTGGCGCAGGTAGACCCATTCCGCGCTGGCTCCGTCGCTTGAGATGCGAAACTGCGGGCCGAAGAAGCCGCGGCTGGCGGGGGTGGCGACATCCACGTCGATCACGCCGTCGCGCAGCTCAAAGTCCTTCAGGACGGCCGCTCCGCCGTCGAGCAGGAGACACTTGCGGCCCTGATATTCGGTCACCTGAGCCTGACCCTGTAGCTCCCACCGCGGCGAGTCGGCCGGAACGTTGAGCGTCTGCCCCATCCGGGCCTCGGCCGCCGCGCACCATGCTGTGAGCAGAACGAAACTCAAAAGCCCAAACACTTGTCTTCGCATCAACATTTCAAATAGTATCCTTTCATCGGCGCTGCAACTTAATGTATTTCTTTCCGCGCAAGTACTATTTTGTGATTAGGCGGCCCGCAGCAGTGATGAACCGCGTTGCGGCCGAAAGGAGAAAAGGGATGAAACGATTAACCCGGCAAGTTAGCTGTGCGCTCTTGCTCTCATGCATGTTCCTCTGGATGACGACGCTTTCCGCTGCCCAGATCAAGCGCACTTATCGCCGGATCAACTTCGCGCGCGGCAGCTCGACCGCGGTGGTCAAGGGACGCGTCCCGCGCGATGGCTTCAACTATTACTATCTCAAGGCGCGCGCGGGGCAGACGCTCACGGCGCGCATCACGTCGGCCAAAGGGACGGCCGTCTTTACGATCATCGGACGGCAGAGCAACAACCTGCTGGAGGGAGCGGCGGCCGTCACGGACTGGACGGGCGAGCTGCCGGGGTCGGAAGATTACGCCTTACACGTCGGCGCACAGGGCGTCATGGGCGACACGTATACGCTGGAAGTCACGATTCGTTAAAGGAGGAGCAGGATGGAAGACAACAAACTGGCTGCCGACGAGGCTCGCCGCGAGGTTCAGCACGAGTCTATCAAGGCTCAGGTCGAAAGCGAGGTCAACGCCGAGATCGCCGCACGCGCTGATCGCACCACCCCCACTGAAGCAGCGGAGCTGGAGCAGGTGGCCGGAGAGTTTCGCGGGAAGGCGATCAACGAGGTCGTCGAGACCGAGCGCGAAGTTGAACGCGCGCGCGGCATGGCGCGTGTCTCGCAGGTCGTTGACTATATCTTCTATCTCATCTATGGGCTGCTGGGGATACGTCTCCTGCTCGCCCTGCTGGCGGCTCGCTCAAGCGCCGGGTTCGTGCAGTTCATCTACGGCGTGACAGACCCTCTGTACGCACCGTTTCGCGGGATCGTTGCGAGCCCCAGGGCTGAAGGCGGCTACACGCTGGCCCTGCCGATCGTGATCGCGATCATCGTCTATGCGCTGCTCCACCTGGGCATCAACGGATTGCTGCGGCTCATCGCGCATCGGAAGACAGAGATCTAATTTTATTCGGATGTGAGTATTAGGACAGGTTAAAAGCAGGCTCACGCAAAGGCGCTGGTGACGCAAAGAAAAGCTTCATTGTCTTTCTTTGCGTCTTTGCGCCTTTGCGTGAGCTTCTTTCGTTGTGCTGTTTCACTCGATCTTCAAACTGACCTACTACCCGGATATGCGATGGCTGGCAGTTCTTTTCCGCTGTGTGCTAACGTCTGTGCATGAAACGCATTCGACAGATTCACTTTTATCTGGGCGTGTTCTTTGCGCCCCTGATCGTCATCTTTGCGCTTTCGGGCGCGCTCCAGACTTTCAGATTACAGGAGGCCCCTAAGGGCAGCTCTTATACTCCTCCGGCGTGGATCGTCAAGCTGGCCGACATTCATAAAGACCAGCGGGCCGCGCATGTGCAGGGGCAGCCGAGGTCTTTGCCGCTGCAATGGTTCGTGGTGGTGATGTCTGTGGGCCTCATCTGCACCAGCCTGCTCGGCATCTACATGGGGTTTAAATTCAATTATGATAAGCGGCTGCTCTTAGGATTGATCGCACTGGGCTTCGTCATTCCCCTCGCTCTCCTCTACTTATAAAGCAGAATTTTGCCATGAATCTGAAGCGCGCGGTGTTTGTTCGATGAGCGGTTGACGGCTCCGAAAAAACAACAACGATGCTGGCTTTGGGAAAAGGCGCGTATTTGGGAAAGGTGCTCGACCTGTCGCAGGCCGACGGGCTGCTGGCGGGCGTCACCTCTTACCGCGAGGGCGACGGCGCGGGGCTCATGCACTATCACGAGAACTCGCACCTCAGCTTCGTCCTGCGCGGCGGCGGCGTGGAGAAGCGCAGGTCAACCGAATACGAAAGGCTGCCCGGGCAGCTCATGTTTTTTCACGCGGGCGAATGGCACCAGTCGGTCAACAAGCTATTTCCGGCGCGCAACATCAACCTGGAGATCGAAGCCGCTTTCCTGCGCCAGCACGGTTTGACGGAAGCGGACGTTAATCTCTCCGTCCTGAAAAACCTGCACGCGAAATTCATCATGCTCAAAGTATATAAGGAGCTCCTCACGGCGGACGAGTTTTCAGCCTCGTCCATCAAGCTGCTGCTGCTCGATCTGCTCTCCGGCGTGAAAGGCAAAGCCGAAGCGTCGAAGGCTCCGCCGCTCTGGGTCGGATTGGTCAAAGAGCTGCTCCATGATCGTTGGAACGAGCAGCTTTCGCTCGCGGACCTGTCGGCGGCGACGGGCGTCCACTGCGTCACTATTTCGAGGTACTTCCCGAAATATTTCTCCTGCACGTTCGGCGAATACATGCGCCGTTTAAAGATCGAAAAGTCGCTTGAGCTGATCCGTGCCAACACGGATTCCCTGACCGGCATCGCGCACGCCTGCGGCTTCTCAGACCAGAGCCACTTCACGCGCACCTTCAAACAGCAGACAGGATTTCTGCCGCACCAGTACGCACGCCTCTGAAAATTCGGTAGTGTCCTGGATTCAACTCTCTGCGCCAACTCTGCGTGAACTCTGTGTCTCTGCGTTGAGTATTATGCAGCCTCATCTCAACGCAGAGACGCAGAGAAGTCGCTGAGAGACACAGAGAAAAACAATAAAATTCATCGCAGGCTAATTTCGTTCTATTCTCTGCGGCGCAGGCTCGCTTATGCTGCTTCGTATCGGAGGAGGTGAGAGGTGATGCGCCTGAGCTTGATCGCTTTGTTGATGTGTCTGGTGTCGGCTCCCTGTTTCGGCCAGAACAGGGTACAGAAGATAGATGCTGTGCTGACGAGGCTGAACACGGAGGAGGCATTCAGCGGCAATGTCCTGATCTCCGAAAAGGGAAAGATCATCTACGAAAAATCTTTCGGCTCTGCCAACGCCGAAGAGCGCAGGTCTTTGACGCCGGACACAATGTTCCTCATCGGCTCGGTCGCCAAGACCTTCACGGCCGTCGCCGTCCTGAAACTTCAGGAGCAGGGCAAGCTCAAACTGGACGACCCGTTGACGAAGTTCCTGCCCGAACTGCCTTATCAAAACGTCACGCTGCGCCAACTGCTCACGCATACTTCCGGGATACAGGAGTACCAGTCGGAAGAGATCGTCAAAGAGATCGCGGGCAAGGGAGCGGACAACGCGGAGCTGGTCCGGGTCTTTGCACGGCTCAAGCCCGGACAGGCTTTCGAGCCGGGCAGCCGCTGGGAGTACAGCAACACGAACTATATCTTCCTCGCGCTCGTCGTCGAAAAAGCGTCGGGCCGGAGCTTTCCGCAATTCGTCCGGGAAAATATTTTCGCGCCCGCCGGAATGGCGCGCTCGTTTGTCGGAATCAATAACGTTCCGGCCGCGCTCAAAAAAGAGATCGCCGCGGGCTACAGGCTGACCAATCCGCTGGCAACTGCTCCTGTGAACGTGGCGACGCTGGAAGGAGCGCGGAGCGCTTACGCGACGAAGCAGAATCTGTACGGAGCCGGAAATCTCTACAGCACGACGAGAGACCTCTGGAAATTCCATCAGGCCCTACAGCGCGGAAAGATCTTGTCTAAACAGAGTCTCGCGTTGATGTACGCGCCGACCAGGCTTGCGAGCGGCGCGGACTATCAGCCGTTCGCGCGCACGAACTATCCTTCAAAGGACGCGCTGGGCTGGTTCGTCGCCGACGGGACGAGCGGACGCGTCGTTTATCATCCGGGCGGAGACATAGGCTACGTCAGCTACTTTCTCAGAAACATGACCCGAGACCAGTCTGTCATCATCCTCTCCAACATCGAACTGCTGCGCCACAACACGCCCACGGCGCTGCTCCGCATCCTGAACGAAGAGCCTTACCGGCTCGACCTCAAATCGCTGGCTAACGCGATGGGGCGAGAATATAACCTGCGCGGCACAGACGCGATGCTCAAACTCTTTCAGCAGTTGAAAGGCAACGACGCATACGGCTTCGTCGAAGATGAGATCAACGAGCTGGGTTATCGTCTGCTGTACGATAAGAAGGATGTCGCGGCCGCGCTCGAAGTCTTTCAGCTCAACGCCGCGCAGTTCCCCGCTTCGTTTAATGTCTGGGATAGTCTGGGCGAAGTCTATTACCGCGCGGGCAGGATCGAAGAGGCCATCAAAAATTACGAGAAATCTTTGCAGCTCAATCCGAACAACGAGGGCGGCAAACGGATGCTGGAAACCATCCGGCGCGAGCAGCAGAAACCGTAGCCGTGTGGGTTAAGCGTCGTCTTCGTCGGCGTCGGAGAGGGCGGCCTGATCGAGCAGGTAGACGAACTGGCGCGCCTCTTCGTTGCCGTACTCGTCGGCCTGGCGTTCGAGCGCATCGCGCGCGATGTCCGCGTCGACTTCGTCGGCCAGCAGCGCGACCAGCATGGCGGTCGGAGATTGTGCGAGGGCTTCGTGCGCGAGGGCGCGGATGACGGGATGCTCGTGCCGCGCCAGCTCGCAGAGCTCGCTCGGAGCGAAGCGCGTCGTGAGGGCGTCGGCCAGGATGTCTATCCGGGCGAAGTTGTGCGCGCGATGTGCGCGCATCACGAGCTGCGCGAAGACTTCTGCCGACTGCGTCTGATTCTGTAAGAGGACGGCGCAGGTCTCCGCCATGCGACGCATCTCGCGCGACTGCTCGTCGCTGAGGCTCTGGCCGTTTTCCGCCACGCGCTCGTCGAGCGCGGAGAGGAGGCGGCTCAGTTCCCAGTCCGAGCGCGCGTCGTAGTTTCTCGCGCCGCTCACAGAGGTGGTGGTCGGCGTTTGCAGCGCGCCGACGATCAACTTGCGCGTCGTCTGGCTCAGACCTTCCCAGACGCTGGCGATGCGCGCGCCAAAATCTTCTATCATCATTCTCAAAAATTCGCTCCTCAAGCCCGCGCAGGCGCGAGCTTTCCCCGTCGGGATAATTCTACTATATCGCGACCGGAGAACGGAAAGCGAACTAGAGCAATTCCGCGGGATTGTGGTTGATGATTTCGCTGATGTGTGTGAAAGGAATCTTGACGATCTCGCCGTCGGCGCGCTCCATCTTGACGGTCGGGGTGGTGAGCGCCTGGGTCGTCTTC
>JAFBAJ010000669.1 GCA_019247865.1 Acidobacteriota bacterium | reverse complement strand
TGTCCAGCGGGACGGGCCGATATTGTTACGACAAATTCGATTATTGAATGTAAAGATAAACTCACCAGGCCGACGTTGCAGAAGGACACCCGGTTCATGTCCCGCTGTCCTTAGTGCCCTACGAGATTTTCTCCTTCATCGCAGTACAGTCCATATAACCGGCGAGCTGAGCTATTACTCACCGCCCGGTGCATTTTTCGATTCTTATCAACTTCAAATCTGGTGCTGGGGATGAGCGTCCTGCCGTCCCATCTTCCTAACAAGGATGCGCTGGCAGCCCCGGCGAGTGAAAGCGTTCACCGAAAGCTTCGGAAATAGGTTATGGCAATATACTTTTATCGAACAGACAGCGGTGGGGAGACTTGGCGCTGTGTGATAAGCTTGCCTCCAGTTAAATGAATCGTAATACCCTTCGCCATCTCGATAAAAAAAACATGGCTTCGCGCTTCCTCACAACTCTCTTCCAATGCCACATTAAGCAACATAACGTCCTTTACGTTGCTTAATCTTGTAAAAGAAGCCTGCGGAAATTGGCTGCACACCAAGGCTAAATTTTACACTTGGACAAAACTCTTTGGTGATTTTAGCAAGGCGGCGCGTAGTGCAAATAACTATGCGCCGCCTGCTATATACGTATCCTCTCGCGGTGTCATTCAGGCCGGGACTTGATCCGTCTTTTCTCGCGCCCAGTTGCGGTGATTGGCTATCGCCTTAATAAAGCCGTCGGCCACTTTGCGCGCTTGCCCATCACCGCCGACGATGACAGCCTCATCATCCGTCCTTTTTTGCCCGTCAGCATCTGCCCCGTCATCATCCCCCAGCCTGACGTATGAAGCGCGCAGGAGATCGGCTCCCGCGCCGGTGGCGGCCACAGCCTTGCAATGCTTGTATGCCTCGTTGACGAAGTGAATCGCCTCCGGTTCGAGCTTGAGGGCCGCGACGCTCTCGTCGCCGCCGGGAACGTACACCGCGTCGAAGAGGACAGAGGACGCAGTGAGGAGGCTGAAATCAATTTTAACTTCCTCGCCGTTCGCGCCCTTCAGGGAGCCTAGTCGCGGGGCGACAATCTTGACCTGTGCCCCGGCATTCGTCAGAGCCTTCTTCATCGCGGCGAGCGCGGCGGCGTCAAATCCGTCGGCGGCGAGGACGGCTATCTTGCGCGTCTTGATGGAATCCTTGATCGTGTTCGCCATGCTTAACGCGGGCGAAGTACCGACTTCTTTGTCATTCCGCTTCGGCTGAAACTGTTTCGGATTGCCGTCCGCCGGAACGTTCAGGTTCAAAGGGCCATCGATCTTCGCGGGCACCTTGATGCCGAGACCTTCGGCGACGCGGGAAGCTAACGTTTTGTCAATCTGCGATAACACGTAAACCATGCGCTCGCGGATCGCGGGCGTCTCGACCTTGCCGAGTTCAAAGCGCAGGGCTTTGACGATGTGCTCCTGCTCCGGCTCGGACTGGCTGTTATAAAAAAGCGTCGCCTGGCTGAAGTGATCGAAGAAGCTTTCGCTGCGTGCGCGCACCTTTTGGGCGTCTATCTTTTCGGCGTAGCTGCTGAAGCCGCTCATGTCCACGCCAGCCTGAAACGGACAACCGCCGCCGAGCGTGTTGGGCTGGTAGCTCGTTCGTCCACGATTGATCTGTTGGCGCATGAAGCCGTCGCGCTGGTTGTTGTGGATGGGCGCGACGGGCCGGTTGATCGGAATCTCGTGAAAGTTCGGCCCGCCCAGACGTATCAGCTGCGTGTCGGTGTAGGAGAAGAGACGACCTTGCAGCAGAGAGTCGTTGGTGAAATCTATGCCGGGCACGATGTGGCCGATGTGGAAAGCGACCTGCTCTGTCTCGGCGAAGAAATTATCGGGGTTGCGGTTGAGCGTTAACTTTCCAATGCGCTGAACCGGCACAATCTCTTCGGGGATGATTTTCGTCGCGTCGAGCAGATCGAAGTCGAACTTGTGCTCGTCCTTCTCCTCAACGACCTGCACGCCGAACTCGTATTCGGGATAGTCACCGTTCTCAATCGCTTCCCACAGATCGCGCCGGTGAAAGTCCGGGTCTTTGCCGGAAATC
>JAFBAJ010000311.1 GCA_019247865.1 Acidobacteriota bacterium | reverse complement strand
GTCTCACGCGCCCTCGATCCAGCGCTCGTACCACATGCTCAGGTTGAGGAGCGCCCAGAGGTGAAAGCTCCAGTCGTGCGCGCCGCGCCGGTGCTCTTCCATGAGGCGCGCGATGAACTTGTAGTCGAAGAAGTCTCTGCGGCGCATCGGCGAGTTCATGAGATGCGCGTCGAAGATTTCGCCGAGACCGTTGCGGAACCACTCGCGGATCGGCGCGCCGAAGCCGCGCTTGGGACTGTAGAGCAGGTCGTGCGGCAGTATCTCTTCGAGCGCGCGCTTCAGAATATGTTTGCCGCTCGTGCCTTCGACCTTGAGAGAGCGCGGCAAGCCCATCGCGTATTCGACGAGATGATGATCGAGGAAGGGCACGCGCGCTTCGACAGAGGTCGCCATCGTGATCTTGTCCACGCGCATCAGCAGCAGCTCCGGCAAGCGCAGCTTTAATTCCAGATAGGTCATCCGCGAGAGAAAATCGGATTGCGGGCGCTCCGACTCGATCCTTTGCAGGTAAGGCGAAACAGCTTCGAGCGAGGAACGCGACGCGAATCTGCCGCGCATCTTTTCCGAGAGCACGCGCGGCTTGAAGGTTTCGTCGTACACAATCGCGCCGCCCCAGAAAAGCGGCTCGTCCGCGCCGAGCCTGCGAATCAGCTCAATCGCCGCCCGTTTTTTTCCGGTCGCTTCCAGAGCTGGACGCGCGACCGCGCTCGCCGCGCGGCGCATCGCCTGCGGAACTCTTTCGGCGTGCTGCCAGAACTTTTCGTAGATCCGCAGGTGGCGCACGTAATTGTCGTAGCCGCTGAAAATTTCGTCCGCGCCCTCGCCGACCTGCACGACGATGGTGCCGGAATCGCGCGCCAGCTTCGAGACGTAATAGAGCGGCACGCAGACCGGGTCTGCGATGGGCTCGTCCTGATGAAAGACGAGGTCTGGCAGAAACTTCTGCATCTCTTCGGCGGCGATGATGACCTCGTGATGGTTCGTCCCGAAGTCGCGCGCGATGCGCCGCGCGGACTCCAGCTCGTTGAGGTGCTCCGCGTCGCGGAAGCCGACCGTAAAGGTCTCGACCGGGCGCGTCATCTGCTCTGCCATCAGCGCGACGTTGGCCGAAGAGTCCACGCCGCCCGACAGGAAGACTCCGAACGGCACGTCCGACATCATGCGCTTCGTGATCGACTCGCGCAGCAGGCGCAGAATTTCAGCCTTGCATTCCTCTTCATCCGGCCGTTCCTCCGCCGCGCGTGCGGGCGGGAGCGCGTCCCAGTACTGTTTCAGCTCCAGCGCGCCGTCGCGTCCGATGACGGCCATGTGCCCGGCCGGAATCTTGTTGATGTCGCGGAAGAGCGTGCGCGGCGCGGGCGTCGTGAGGAAGGTCAGATAGTGATAGAGCGATTCTTCGTCCACGTCCGGCGTGACCGCAGGATGCTGTAGGATGGCTTTGATCTCGGAGGCGAAAATAAATCTGCCGTTCTGGTGATAAAAGTAGAGCGGCTTGACGCCGATGCGGTCACGCACGAGGACGATGCGCTCCAGCCCTGCATCCCACAGAGCGATGGCGTAATCGCCCTCCAGCTCGTGCACGAAGTCGAGGCCGCGCTCTTCGTAGAGATGGAGGATGGTTTCGGAATCGGTCTGCGACGCGTAGACGTGGCCGCGCGCCTTCAATCCTTCGCGCAGAGCGGCGTGGTTGTAGACCTCGCCGTTGAAGACGAGCCACACATCTCCGCGGCAGCCGTGCATCGGCTGGTGTCCGGCCTCCGAGAGATCGATGATCGAGAGGCGACGAAATCCTAATCCGCCGCGCCCCGCGTCAAAGATCAACTCGCCCGCGTCGTCCGGCCCGCGATGCGGCATCTCGTCGCGCATACGCTCGACCAGCGAACGCTCCACGCGCCCGTCGCTCGCACCATATTCCCAGACTCCGCAAATGCCGCACATAAAATGGGTTCGGATGTTCGATTTGAAATTTCAGATGGAAACTGTATTCATCCGTTCGATCTCATCTTCGCCGGGGCAGATGGGCACGAGCATCCAGCTCGCGTTCAGCGGCGCGTGTGCCCGAACTGTCCAGCAGAGGGAAACCGAAGGCATCTTCGCCCCGTATTCGCGCGATGTCCAGCGCGCCTCAAACTCCGGCGCGTGGCTGATCTCAAGCGGCACGATGACGAGCCGCGCCGCGCTGATCTTATCGCAGACCAGGACGCTTCTGTCATCGCGCACGCTGGCCTCCAATCCCTGCGCGAGATGAAAGCGAAACTTGAAGAGATGCTCGCCCGCGCCCGTCAGCGCGTCTTCGACGAGCCAGCAGCGTTTGAGCTTATCAAAGATGACCGTGCGCCGGTGCGTGACGGGCTGCGGGAGCCGCGTGTAGCCCGCGTGCTCTGCGACCAACAGATCGCGCGCGGCGGTCGTCTCCCATTTCAACACGCGCGGCTGCGCTTCGTTGCCGATGATGAAGGGGAGGCTTTCGGTGATGGTGCTCTGTTCCGTCTCGTCCACCTCGACGGTCGAGTGATAGGCGGTCGAGCGGAACAGGTGGCGCTCGTGCAGGTCTGTGCGATAGACGTAAGTGCCGGGGTCTGCGATGAAGCTCACGCCGCAGGCGCTGACTTCGATGCCCAGCACGTCGTTGTGTCCGTGCGAGCCGCGACCGTTGAGGCCGCCGCCGCTCGCGTTAAAGAGCAGGTAGAGGTCGCCCTCGCGCATGATGTACGTGCCCGCGTCCGTGAACTCCTGCGAAGGCTCGCCTTCACGCCTGAAAGGCAGGCTCTGAAAAGTCCGAACTCCTTCCTCGCCCAGAACCCACAACAACTCTTCCGGCATCGCTTCAGCCTCAGAGAGTTTGAATCGCGGCTCCTTGAACATCGCGGCTCCGATGGCGAGCAGGTAAGCGTGATCGTCCGCGGCGCGTTTGACGAGGGGCAGGACTTGCCCGCTGTCCGTGTCGCCGATGAGCGGCGCGCGCCCGTCCGGCCGCAGGTACGCGCGCACATACGCGCACATCGCATACAGCTTGTGCAGATAGTTTGACGGAATCTCGATCTGGTTGGCGCGCGCGAGGATGAACGAGTAGAGGAAGAGCTCCAGCACGAGGCGATGATAGCCGGTCGAGGCTTCGCCGTCCGCGCCGTCCGCGAGGAGCTGCGCGTCCATCTCCTTCAACATTTCGCGCAGACCGAACTCGCGCCACTCGCGCGCGGCCGACAGCTCCGGCATCATCAGGCCGAGCCACAGCAGTCCGACCACGTCCGAGAGGTAATGATTGCTCGTCGCCAGGTAAGAGAACTCAAGGTTGCGGCGGATGTGCGCGCCGTGCTGTTCGAGCATCATGAGCGTCTGGCGCAGACGCTCTTCGTTCATGCTGCGCGAGCGGCGAAACAGCTCGAACGCCGCGATGAGATTGAGAGAGCGCAGCGCGACCTCCATCGCGCAGGCCCAGTTGGGACCGCGCCCGACCGGATTCTGCTCGCGCCAGCCGTCAAGCTGCGCGAAGAATTCCGCCGTCAGCCCTTCGTCGTGCGTGACCGCGTAGGCGCGCGCCAGCGTGACGAGATGCGCGAGGCGATTCAGCTCCCACAGAACGCGCACATCGGAGGCAGAACGCGCCAGGTTCACCTCCACGTGATAATCCAGCGGCCACAACTCGCCCGACACGAGGTCGCGCCGCCATTCGATGGCCGCGCCGAAATCCCGCTCGCCGTAGCCGAGCAGCGGCCAGCGATGCTCCTCTGTGATGCGCGCGGCGCTTTCGATGAGCTGCGCCGTCTCAAACGGAAAGTGTTTCTGCTGTAGCTCTCCGAGCGTCAACAGCGAGACCTCGAAGCCTGGAAAGAATTTGGGCGAGGTGCGCGTGCGGAAATGCTCCAGCAGTTCTGCCGTGGAGAGGCGCGCGAACTCCGGCAGTAAGTGCGCCGGTTTTTCATTCAGCGATGCGAGGCTGGCGCGCTCGCGTCTTTGACTGAGCCGGACGCGGCTGCGCCGCCACGCTTCGAGCGCGACGGTGCGCGCATCCACCTCGCCGCGCAGGGCGCGCTTTGCTTTTCCGATGATGCTCATCGAAACAAGGGCTGAAGGGAAACAGGAAATCTCATTGATTTCCCTTTTCGAGCAACGCGTCGCAGATGCGCGCGGCCGTGCGTCCGTCCCAGAGCGGAGGGATGCGCGGCGGCTGGTTGCTCTCGCGCGGCGCATCGAGCGCGGCGAAGGCGGCTTGTGTGATCTTGTGTGTGTTGGTGCCGACGATCCGGTTTGTGCCCAGCTCGACCGTGATCGGGCGTTCGGTGTTCTCTCTTAAAGTGAGACAGGGAATGCCGAGCGCCGTCGTCTCTTCCTGTATGCCGCCGCTGTCGGTCAGGACGAGCCGCGCGCCGCTGTAAAGCCGCAGGAAATCGAGATAGCCGAGCGGCTCGATGAGACGCAGCGCCTGCATCCGCTCGACCCTTTCCGTCAGGCCGAACTCGCCTATGCGCGCGCGCGTGCGCGGGTGAACGGGAAAGATGATCGGCAGTCTTGAGCTGATCTCTTCGAGCGCGTCCAGGATCCGCGCGAAGGTCTCGCGCTCGTCCACGTTCGAGGGGCGATGCAGCGTCAGGGCCGCGTAATCGCTCCCGGCGATGCCCAGCTCTTCGCGCACGCGCGACGTTTCGGCGCGCTTGAGCTGCCCGAACAGCGAGTCGATCATGACGTTGCCGACGAAGCGTATACGCTCGTCCGGGATGCCTTCGCGCCGCAGGTTCTCGTCGCCGTCCTCGGAGGGCGTGAGCAGGAGGTCTGCCAGTTGGTCTGTCAGGAGGCGATTGATCTCTTCCGGCATCGTGCGGTCGCGGCTGCGCAGACCGGCCTCGACGTGCGCGACCTTGATGCCGAGCTTTGAACAGACGAGCGCGCAGGCCAGCGTCGAGTTGACATCGCCGACGACCAGCACCCAATCGGGCTTGAGCTCCAGCACGACCGGCTCGAAGCTCTGCATCACGGCCGCGGTCTGCACGGCGTGCGAGCCCGAGCCGACGCCGAGATACACGTCCGGCTCCGGCAACCCCAGATCACGAAAGAAAGCATCCGACATCTGCGCGTCGTAATGCTGTCCGGTATGCAGGACGAGCGGCGCAAACTCCTCTGCGCGCCGCTTCATCTCTTCCACAATCGGCGCGACCTTCATAAAGTTCGGCCGCGCGCCGACGACGTTAATGACCTTCAGCATAAGAATGTGCTTTGTACTTTGTGCTTTGTACTTTGTTCTTTATTCTTTGATGTCTTCTCCGGCCCGAGCTTTAGCACTCAAGGCCGGAGTCACGTGCAAAGCACAAAGTACAAAGCACAAAGTACAAAGCACGTTTTTATAAACGAATAATTCTCGCTTTGCTCTG
>JAFBAJ010000293.1 GCA_019247865.1 Acidobacteriota bacterium | reverse complement strand
TCAGGCGCGAGGAGAGGCCGTCCGTGAGGATCGAGCCGGTGAGGTCCAGTTCGGCATCGCCCGGCCTGAAAATCGGCGGCGAAGGCCAAGCCATGTAGGTGCGCTCCTGCGGCACGCGGTCATAAGCTTCGACGATCTTCTCGCCGTCGAGCTTGGGAATCCACCACTGCGGCCTGTCGAGCGGAGGCCCGGCCGGAATGTTGCCGAAATATTTTTCGATCAGCCGTTTGGCCTCGGCCGGGTCGAAATCTCCAGCGATGACGAGCGACAGATTGTTCGGCGTGTAATAGGTGCGGAAAAAATCTTTGACATCATCGAGCGAGGCCGCGGTCAGATCTTCGTGACTGCCGATGACCTGCCACGAGTACGGATGACCGGCCGGAAAGATGTTCTCGTCGAGCAGCTTGAAGGCGCGGCCGTAGGGCTGGTTCTCGTAGCTCTGCCGCCGCTCGTTCTTGACCACGTCGCGCTGGTTGTCGAGCTTCTCCTTCGTCATCGCGTCCATCAGCGTGGCGAGACGATCCGATTCCACCCACAGCAGCGCTTCCAGATTGCCGGACGGCACGGTGGCGAAAAAGTTGGTGCGGTCGTTGTTCGTCGTCCCGTTGGCGTCGCTCGCGCCGAGCTTCTCGACGAGCGAAAAGTATTCGCCGTCAGCATTCTTCGAGCCCTGAAACATCAGGTGCTCGAAGAGATGCGCGAAGCCGGTGCGCCCGACCTTCTCGTTCTTCGAGCCGACGTGAAACCACTCGTTGACGTGCACGACCGGCAGCTTTTTGTCCACATGCAGGATGACCTGCAAGCCGTTCGGCAGCGTGTACTTCTCGAAGTTGATCTTGACCTCCTGCGCGTCCTTGCTCGCGCCGGTCTGCGCCGCCGCGCGCCACATGCCCGCGAGCGCGAGCGACAGCAGCAGGCAGAGAGAGATATATTTTCTGAGCATCATTTAAAAATTCTCCTCGGAGAGAGGGCCGGATTTGATGGAAAAGCTTTTGTCACGCGGAAAGTAATCCGCGCGCAGAAAATTGTCAATGCGCAGCATAATCAAACGTGGAGGGGCCGGCTTTCCCTTCCGGTCTTTCGCCTTCTGATTGTAAAATGGGGCCATGAGAACCTTATACGATCCGATTGAGGCATACGACACGGGGATGCTTCCAGTCTCTCCCGTGCATACCATCTATTATGAGCAGTGCGGCAATCCGGAAGGGCAGCCCGTCGTCTTTCTGCACGGGGGGCCGGGCGGCGGCGTGGTGCCGGAGTATCGTCGCTTCTTTGACCCGCGGGCCTACCGCATCGTGCTCTTTGACCAGCGGGGCTCCGGCAACAGCACGCCGCACGCGAGCCTCGAAGAGAACACGACCTGGCATCTGGTCTCGGACATCGAAAAGCTGCGCGAGCATCTGGGCATCGAGACGTGGCAGGTCTTCGGCGGCTCGTGGGGCAGCACGCTGGCCCTGGCCTACGCGGAGACGCATCCCACGCGCGTGCGCCAGCTCGTCCTGCGCGGCATCTTTCTCTGCCGCCCGAAAGAGATTCAGTGGTTCTATCAGAGCGGCGCGAGCGCCATCTACCCGGATGTCTGGGAACAGTATGTGAAGGTCATCCCGGAAGATGAGCGGGGTGATTTCATGCGGGCCTACTATCGCCGCCTGACGAGCGACGACGAGGCCGTGCAGCTCGAAGCCGCGCGCGCGTGGAGCATCTGGGAGGGCAGCACTTCCAAGCTCTATCCGGACCCGGACGTGGAAGATCACTTCGGCGACCCCAAGTTCGCGCTCGCCTTCGCGCGCATCGAATGCCACTACTTCATGCACAACGCCTTCTTCGACACGGACAACTACCTGATCGAGAACGTGGACAAGATCCGGCACATCCCGGCGGTCATCGTGCAGGGGCGGTATGATGTCGTGTGCCCGATGATGAGCGCGTGGGAGCTGCATCGCGCGTGGCCCGAAGCGGACCTGCACATTACCCCGGACGCCGGCCATTCGGTCATGGAGCCGGGCAACATCAGCGCTCTCGTGGAGGCGACGGACCGGTTCCGGGAAAGCCACCAGTGACCGGAAAACTTGTCACTGCTTTTCGCCTCGCGTAATATCGTCGAGTAATATGAATGGACGCGTCTTAGTCCTGAACGCCTCTTTTGAGCCGATCAACGTGTGCACGGAGCGGCGCGCGGTCGTCATGATTTTCAAGGGGGTGGCGCGGATGGAGGAGCACAACGGGCACATGCTCCATTCGGCGAAGATCGCGCTGCACGCGCCGTCCGTCATCCGCCTCGTCGAATACATTCATATCCCGTTTGAAAGGCGCTCGCTCTCGCGCAAGAACATCTTGCTGCGCGATCATTCGACGTGCCAGTATTGCAACCAGCACCTGCCGCCTGCGGAATTGACGCTCGACCACGTCGTTCCGCGCTCGCGCGGCGGCGATTCGACGTGGGATAATCTGGTCGCGTGCTGCAAGCGCTGTAACCATCGCAAGGGGAGCCGCACGCCGGAAGAGGCCGGGATGCATCTCCTGCGCCGCCCGCGCGGATTCTCTTTGCACGTCAACCGCCAGATCATGCGCTATCTCGGACGCGCGGACGAGACCTGGCGCAAGTATCTGTTCTATGAGCCGGACGCCGCCGAGCAGTCTTGAGCGGCAACACAAGGGAGGACTTCCTATCATGTACTCAATGCTATTGGGAATCGGCGGGCTGGGCACGCAGGAACTGCTGATTATTCTGGCGATCATCTTCGTGCTCTTCGGCGCGAGCCGTTTGCCGCAGCTCGCGAAGGCGCTCGGACAGAGCAAGCGCGCCTTTCGTGAAGGACAGGAAGAGGCTGACGAAGAGGAGCGCGTGGCCGCCGCACGCAAGCGCGAGCGCCTGCGCGCAGCCCAGACGGACGATGTTTATGACGAGGACAACGTCGTAGACAAAGTGCCCGTCAACAAAGCTCGGTAAGAGTAAGAACATCACGTCAGCATCGGAAGCGAATGGAATATGAGCCCCGGAGGGGCGAAATATTTATAGCCCGGGGCGCAAGCCCCGGGTCACGACACAACAAAATGTTTGAGCCCCGGAGGGGCGACATA
>JAFBAJ010000260.1 GCA_019247865.1 Acidobacteriota bacterium | reverse complement strand
GGTCTCCTGTGACATGCGTGCGATGCGCAGGAGCTGATAGCTCTCCTGTAACTTGCGGAACTGGTTGTTGACATCCATCAGGACCTGATTCTCGGTCTCGCGCAGAGAGCTCCCGGCCTGCTCGATGCCGCGCTGCTTCTCGGCCATCTCGCGCTTCTTGCGTCCCCAGTCAAAGACCTCCCACTCGACCTGTATCCCGACGCTCGCGATGTTGGTCGGGAGGACGCTGGAGAAGCCGAAGGGCGAAACGTAGTTGGCGCTGATGCTCACGTCCGGCAGGTACTCGGATTTCTTGATGCGCTTGTCGTATTTGGCCTGACCGATGCGCAAGCGAGCCGCGTTGATTTCGGGGCGCTGTGCGAGGGCGCGTTCGCGCGCCGCAGAGAGGTCTGTTTCGCGCATCACGACCTGCGCCACCTCGACGCCGTCCGTGACGCTGAACTCCGTGCGCACGTCGCGCCCCAGGAGGTTATTGAGCTGCTCCTTCTGCGAGGCGAGCTGGTTCTGCAAAGTCAGCAGCTGGTACTCGGCCCGTGCGAGCTGCTCCTGAACCTGGAGCTGCTCTGTTTTGAGCGCCGCCTGCTGCATCACGTAGTCCTCCGTGACGCGCTCGATCTCCTGGTAGAGCTTGACCGAAGTTTCGGCGCTCTCGAACGCGCTCTGCGTCTGGAGGACTGCGTAATAGGCGCGCTTCACGTCGTTGACCACGGCTTGCTGTTTGAGCCGCAGGTCTTCGCGGCTGATCTCGCGGCTGAGCTTCATCTGCTCGATGTTGAGCTTGATGCGGTAGAGCTGCGAGAGCGGCTGCGTGATCTGCCCCGTCACGAGCGCCGTCGGCTTCATGGACGAGCTGATGGTCGTGTCTTCGTTCGGAATCGGCCCGGTGCTGGCGAAGGTGCCGAACGTGCCCTTCTCGAAGGTCAGGTCGAAGCCGGTCAGCGGCTGTGCGACGAGCGACGAGACTTTGAAGGAGGGCAGGCGCTTCGTCTTCAGCCCGGCCAGCCGATCCTGGTAGTTGTCCAGCTCCAACCGCGCGTTTTTCATCGGGCGGTTGTCCTGCAAAGCGATGTCTATCGCCTGCTCTAAAGTGAGCCGTTCGGCGGCAGGCGCGGGCGGCGGCTGTGGCTCAGGCGCTTGTCCCAGCGCGAGCGTCGCGCTGCTCAAAAGAATGCTCAGGATGAAAATTATTTTGTGACTCATCTCAGGTTACCTCTTCGAATTGGGGTTGGTGCGAAGGCGCGCGCGCTCCGACAGCAGCTCGCGCAGGCGTGTGCGCGCACGGTGGAGCTGCGACTTGGAAGTGCCGACATCGCGGCGGGTCATGCGTGCGATCTCCCAGTGCTCGCGTCCCTCCACGTCGTGCCGGATAAAGGTCGCGCGGTATCCGGGCGGCAACTGGTTCACGGCCCGCTCGATGGCGATGCGGTCGAGCAGGACTTGCTCGCGTGCGGGCGGCGCGGCCCTCAGCACGGGCTCCGGCATCATCCCGTCCGGCGTCTGGTCTTCGGGGCGCGACTTGCGCCTGCGAAAGTGCATCAGCACGCGATTGGTCGTCAGGCGCGAGAGCCAGGTCGTAAAGGCCGCCTCGCCGCGAAAGGTTCCGATCCGGCGAAAGAGCGCGAGGAAAGAGTCCTGCGTCAGGTCTTCGGCGTCGGCCGGATTGCCCGTCAGGCGCAGGGCGACCGCGTAGACCAGACGGCGGTGGCGTCTGTGTATCTCCTCGAAAGCCTCCGCGTCGCCTCCGGCCGCCAGCCGCGCCAGCTCCCTGTCGGACGGGCGCGATTTAAGGTTCGTGCGGCTCTCCTCTAACGTATGGCCCGTGTCGGTGACTAAACGCATCTCAAAATCTCCTGTTGTGCTGATGTTTCCCCTTGAAGACAGCGTGAAGATAAAAGACCGGAAGGTGTAGTCGCATATCCCGAAAGATACATTCGGAGGGTGTATTTGGATTTAAGTCCCAAGTCCCAGGTCTCAAGTCCCAAGTCCCAGGTCTCAAGTCCCAAGTCCCAGGTCTCAAGTCCCAGGTCAAGGGCCTGTCTTTGACCTGGGACTTGAGACCTGGGTCTTGGGACTATATTTGTTGTATCGGGGAGCGCTTTTCGACTATCCTGCGCGGCAGATCACGCCGTGTGTTAGAGCCATTCATCTCGCGAGCAGCGAACCTGGGCAGGTCAGTCTTTTCAGTCTTTCAGCCAAAGGGGAGTCCCGATGCATTCGCAGCCGACAGGAGAGAGCGACTGGGCCAGCCGTAGACTGACGACCAAGCTCTATCTGCCGCCCGCGCGCCAGTCGCTGGTCGACCGCCCGCGCCTCCTGGAACATCTGAACGAGGGCCTCAAGGGCAAGCTGACGCTCATCTCCGCGCCCGCCGGATTCGGCAAGACCTCGCTCGTGACGGCGTGGCGGGAGACGAGCGAGCTGCCGCTGGCGTGGCTTTCGCTCGACGCGGAGGACAACGAGCCGTCCCGTTTTCTGGATTATCTGGTCGCAGCCCTCCAGACGGCCGACGCAGAGCTGGCCGAAGATACTTCCGCACTGCTCACAGGGACGGACATCCCGCCCGTCAAGGTCGTGCTCAACTCGCTGCTCAACGAGCTCAACGCGCATGACGCGGAGTTCGTGCTGGCGCTTGACGATTACCACGTCATCAACGAGCAGAGCATTCACGAAGCCGTCAGTTTTTTGATCGAGCGCCTGCCGCCGCACGCACATGCCCTCATCGTGAGTCGCAGCGACCCGCCGTTCCCGCTGGCACGACTGCGCGCGCGCGGCGAGCTCAAAGAGCTGCGCGCCTCCGATCTGAGATTTGACGGGAGCGAGGCCGCGACCTTTCTCAACGATGTGATGAGTCTGGAGCTGACCTCGCACGATGTGGCCGCGCTCGAAGAGCGCACCGAAGGCTGGATCACCGGCCTGCAACTCTCTGCGCTCAGCCTACAGGGACGAGCCAACAAGTCCGAGATGGTCAGAGAGTTCGCGGGCGACGACCGTTTTATTCTGGACTACCTGCTGGAAGAAGTCCTCAACGGCCAGCCCGCAGAGAGGCAAGATTTTCTCCTGCGCACCTCTGTGCTGACGCGCCTCAGCGGGCCGCTCTGCGACGCTTTGACCGACCATCAAGCGGGCCATCAAACGCTGGAGCAACTGGAACGCGCCAACCTCTTTCTGATCCCGCTCGACATGAAAGGCAACTGGTTTCGCTATCACCATCTCTTCGCAGACCTCCTGCGCCTGCGGCTCAAGCAGAAACAGCCGCACCTCGTGCGCGAGCTGCAAATGAAGGCGAGCCTCTGGTGCGAGGCCAATGAGCTGACGGATGAGGCGATCACCTACGCGCTGGCCGCGCAGGACTGGGAGCGCGCACTGAACCTGATTGTGCCGATTGCATATCATCTGTTGACCCTCGGTAAATTTGAACGCCTCAAGTACTGGATCGAGGCCATGCCGGAAGCCGCTTTGAAAACCCGGCCGCTGCTCTGTTTCTGGTACATCCCGACGCTGCTTTACAAGGATGAGCTGGATGAGGCCGCAAAGTATCTCAATCTGGTCGAAGCTGCC
>JAFBAJ010000255.1 GCA_019247865.1 Acidobacteriota bacterium | reverse complement strand
GTTGTCCACGGCCGCCCGTGCGTCGCGCAGAGCCTTTCGTCCTGCGCGGTGTTCTGCGGAATCGTCCCGGTCTCCACGCCGCGCGCATTGGCGCGTGCCTCGTTGAGAGCCGCGACCGCTTCATTGCGTTGCGACTGCAAATCGTTTGACTCAAGCACGGCGATTACGTCGCCCGCGTGAACGACGCGATTTTTCCAGATCGGCATCTGCTTGATCTGCGCGCTAATCTTGGGCGAGATCTGCGCCGTGTCGCGCGGGAAGATCGTGCCGAGCGCGGTCTGCTGCGCGGCGATGGCCTGCTTCTCGGCCTTCGCGACCTTAACGCTGACAACGACTGTCGTTTCCTCGTTCGCCGCGGCGGCATTCCTGCGCGCGCGTATGATGAGAAGGGCGATGATGACGACGGCGACGAGGGCGACGGCGGAGACGGCGATGATCGTCGTCCGACGCCTGCGCTCACGACGCCTGCGTTCCTCCACGTCAAGCGACACAGGTTTTCGCTCGGATGTGTGCAGCTCTTCGGTGACAATTACAGGCTCGCCGCCCTTTGTCTCTTCGACGGGCGCGCGGCCACCTTCTTCAATGCGTGCGCCGGTTCCCTTTTCCGTCTCTCTCTCTTCGCTCATTGTCCTGCCGCCTGTCTGAGTCGCGCGAGCGCGACCTGATAATCGAAGAGCGCCTGAAAGAATGCCAGCCTCTGCGCGGCGAGAGTCGTCTGCGCATCCGTGACCTCTATCACTTGCGCCTCGCCCGAACGGTAGCGCGCCATTGAGGCGTTGAGGTTGCTCTGGGCAAGCGTGATGCCTGTCGCCGCCAGGCGGATGCGCGCCGCCGCCGAGAGCGCTTGCGTGCGCGCGGAGCTGAATTGCTGCGCGAAGCCGCGCATGGCCTGCGCGCGTTCGTTCTCAGCGATCTGAAGCTTGACCTGCGCCTGCCGCTCGCGGCTCTTGTTCGCGCCCCAGTCGAAGAGCGGAATCGAAAGACTGATGGCCGCAGAGAAGCCCGTGTGCTCTTTGAGTCGCATCGGCCTCAAGGAGTCCGTATCGAAACCGCCGTTGAGCGTGTAAGAGAGTTGCGGCAAACGGTCTGCGCGCGTGATGCGTACGTCCTGCTCGGCGGCGCGAAGCTGCGCATCGAACTGCGCGAACTCCGGGCGGCGCTGAATCGCGTCGGCGGTGATGCCCTCGACCTCGCCCGCCGCCGGAATGAGCATCGCCAGGTCTGTGACGGTAATCGCACGCGCCGAATCGTAGCCGACAAGGACGCGCAGTGCGTCCGCCGCGACCAACTCATTGGCGCGCGCCTGCTCAAGCTCGCCCTGTCTCTGAACGGTCTGGAGCTGCGCGCGCGTCAGATCAACGGGCGCGACCTCGCCGCCCGTCAGGAGCAGCGATGTGATGCGCTCGAACTCCTGCACGGCCGCCATGTTCTGTTCTGCGGAGCGTAGCTGTGCGGCGGCGAGCGCCAGACCGTAATAAGCCTCTACAGTCGCTTGACGAAGAGCACTGCGCGCGACCTCCGTGCCCGCGCGTGCGGCTTCCAGCAGAGCGCGGTTGCGTGCGAGCGTGGCGCGCAGACGACCGGAGATGTCTATGTCGCCCGTGACGCTGACGAGCGCCTGATATTCGCTGATGGCATTGTTGGCGATAAAACTCTGCACACGCGGCTCGCCCGGTGGCAGGCCCGGCGCGGGCGAGGTATAGATGTAATCGAGCGGCGTTGTGACCTTCGGCAGGAAAGCAGCCTGCGCCTGTCTCACGTCCTCCGCCGCGACCCGCTCATTCAACTGCGCCTGCTGAAAGCCGGACACCTGCGCGTTGGCTAAGCGCAAGACTTCATCAAGCGAGAGCTGCCCGCCTGTGCCCTGTCCTGCGGGTTGCGTTGCGGTCGGCAGATTTGATGGCGCGGGCGAAGGCGTCACGTTTGAATCGGGCGGTGACGTTGGTGGTGATTGGGGCGACGGATTCGGCTGCGGTGATGCTTGGACAGATGGAGGCGCAGGTGAAGTTTGTTGACCGCACACAATTCCCGCCGCACACGCCAACAGGATGAAGTAATGGCTCAGTTTCAAAAGCAGATTCGCGCAAAGGCGCAAAGGCGCAAAGGAAGAACGCGAAGAGGTCGAATGCTGCTTGCTCCTTGCGCGCCTGTCTGTGCGCCTGTGCGCCTTTGCGCGAGATTCCTGCACGATAGTCATTCGCCTACTTCTGTTTCTTCTTCTCGCTCTGCTCTTTCCGTTTTTCGTCGGCCTCCTGTTTCCGGTTCTCGTGCTCGACCCGCAAGACCTTGCCGGTGATGGCGCTGACCTGCACCTCCGTGATGGTGCCCTTCGAGTTGCGGATGTCGAAAGACCAGACGATTCTTTTATGCTCGCGCTCAAGCTCCGCGCTCTCGACTGTGCCGGGAGCGCGTTTGAGCGCCGTCGCCTGCGCCTCTTCCTTTGTGACCTTCGCTTCTCTGGAGAGCTTCTCCTGCACCCCCGCGATTTCCTGTCCCGCCTTTGGCGCGGCTGAAGCAATGGTTGCCCCTGCCACCAAAACGACAAATATGATTAGGGCTAATAGCTTTTGACTTTTCATCTAATTTCTCCTGACTTTGAGATAGCACATGCCAGCCGCCTCAGTATGTTCCAAGACACAACGCTGCTCAGGTTCGAGTAAGGAGACTTTACACTCTTGAAGATGACAGGAAGATTACTTCAAAGGACGGGAGGAGCAATATCTGCGGCCGGGAGAATGGCGGCGAAAGCCGTGCCGCTTTTGTCCGAACGCACCAGGGCGATGCGCCCGCCATGTATCTCTGCAACCCACTGGGCGATAGCGAGCCCGAGGCCGGCCCCGCTCCCGTCCGTCTCGCCGTTGCGCGAGCGCGCTTTGTCTGCGCGGTAAAAACGCTCGAAGATGTGCGGCTGCGCTTCCGTTTGGATGCCTGTGCCCGTATCCGTGATGTTGATGCGGTAACTGGCATCGTCTCTCTCAAGCTCGACGCGAACCTGTCCGCCGCGCGGCGTATATTTGATGGCGTTATCGAGCAGGTTCAGGAGCATGCGCCGAATCAGGCCCTCGTCGCCGCGAAAGAGCATCTCGCCTTCCGGCTGCCGATAATGAAGCTCAAGCTCATGCTGCGTCGCCAGAGAGCGGACGGCGCGCACGCATTCCCCAACTGTTTCATCCAGATAGAAGGGCGTAAAGGATGGCCGGTACTGTCCCGCGTCGGCGCGAGCCAGCAGGAAGAGGTCTTCGACGATATGCGTCAGCCGACGACCCTCGTCGTTCAGGATGGAGAGCGATTCGCGATACTCTTCCGCGCTTCTCAGAGCTTGTGAGAGCGCGACTTCGGATTCGCCGCAGACGATGGCGACGGGCGTGCGCA
>JAFBAJ010000203.1 GCA_019247865.1 Acidobacteriota bacterium | reverse complement strand
GCGAGACGTAATCGCCCGTCAGCGCGATGATGTCCGGCTCCAGGCTGTTGGCCGTCTCGATCGCGCGCTCGATCTGTGTGCTTCCGGTAAATGGGCTGTGGTGGATATCAGAGAGATGGACTATGCGCAGTCCATCCATCTCGCGCGGCAAACGACGCAGGGCAATCGCATGGCGCTCGACCGTCAGCATGAACGGTTCTGCGAGCGCCGCGCGCGCGGCCTGCGCCAGATTTGCTGCGAGCGTGCGCAGGGGGGTGGTCTGCACGGCACTCTTGCGACGCGCGGCACGTTGGCCGCGCTCTCTCAATCGAAGCGAATTTGCCATCTTGAAAAAGTTTTTTTAGTGGGCAAAGCTTTGCTGCGAAAAACCGGCCCCTTGCCGGAACTCCCCGTTCCACCTCAAAGCTGGCGCATTATAGTGAGACGGGCCCGCGAGCGCAAGGACTGCGAAGGGTCATTTCAAAAACAGTTTCCCGCAAAGGCGCAAAGACGCAAAGAAAAGCATTCAAGAGATAAAAGCTCTCAACACCTTTGCGCCACCAGCGCCTTGGCGAGAAATTCTTTTTGAAACTGTCTCCTACCGGAACTTAATAGCTATTGCAAATTTTTTGCAGACGTGATATTCCGTCCGCGTCACATCCGAAATGAGAGGCGGCGGTAACTCGCGTTGCTGCCTCAATATTCAAATTTCAGGTTCTGCAGGCGGGGACTTCACCAGCTATCCCGATAAGGCCACCCTCTTGCAAGGACGTGCATGCGAACTCCTCTCTACCTTGCAAAACGGATTCGAGTTCGCGCAGAGGCGTGAAAGTGGGAGAGAGGCGCTGGCTCCGCGTTCCGGCCTTACAAGCCACTGTTTCAGCCGCACATTTTCCTGCGACTCATCCAAAAGGTCTGTGTATTACCGCGTCCGCCGGACGAGAGGGAGATTCAGAAGATGGCTAACGAAGAGCAACCAGAGCAGATGCCGCAGCAGCCGACGCGATACCAACGCGTGAAGGAGATCCTGAACCAGGCACAGGGAGACGCGCATCCGAACTATCAGGGCTACGGCCGGTTCTGGGAGCTGCCGCTGGCGCAGTTCCTACAGGTCAAGCTCTACGGCATACAGATGATCGCGCCCGCCGGAGCCGAAGATTTTTGTGAAGACAATATGCCGGACCCGCACGGCTCGTGCTGCGACTCATCTTTCGACGACGACCCGTTCACGGGAGGGCCGCCCGAAGACGACGCCATTCCGCAGCCTCCGGGCGAGGCACAGACTCCGGCCGACGCAGACCTGCCCGCGCTCGACAGCGACGACATCAAGCGCAAGCCTGTAGTGCCTCCTTTGGAGCAGGCCCTGCAGTCGAACGTGCCGGGCGTATCGAGCGACGAAGAGCCTCAGGGCTCTTGCTGCGGCGGCGGAGCGCCCGTCGATCCGATGAGCGGCGGGCTCCCGCGTTCGCGCGGGCGCGGCGCGGCCTCCGGTTTGATCAAAGGGCTCAAGGGCGAGTTCCCTTTCGACGGCAAGCAGTTTCCGCGTCTCCCCTGGGGCGGCTCGCCGGTCGCCAGCTCCGATATCATCTTCATCCAGTCGTGGATCGATGACGGCTGTCCCGCGACGGACGCGGCCGTATCGTCGTCCACACAGAAGGGCGCGACGAAGGAAGGCGCGGCGGCAGCGAGCGGCGGCGGGGCGAGAACGAGCAGCAGGATCGAGGTCACGCAATCGCTCAAGCTCGCGCGAGCGCAGGGGCGCGAAGAGCATCCGCTCTCTTCCAAATCCATCAACGAGTATCGCTACGAGGCCGGGAAGAGAAAGGTGCGCAAGAACGTCGACTGCCTCGACGACGAGGAGCTGCGGCGCTTGCGGCGCGCAGTCCGCATCATGCGCTGCTATGACAAGTTCTATAACTTCGACCAGCGCAGCTTTATCTACTGGGCCAACATCCACGCCAACAACTGCCAGCACGGCTGGGAGCAGTTCCTCTCCTGGCACAGGCTCTATCTTTACAATTTCGAGCAGCAGTTGCAGGACATAGACCCGACCGTCACGCTGCCCTACTGGGACTGGCCGCAGAACAGGGAGGACGTGCTGGCGTCCGTGCAGGACATGTCGGCCAAGAAGCCGCAGGACAACGGCGTCGTGCCTAAGGCGTATCGCTGCTTTGTGGACGAGCGAATGCTGCGCAGTCTCAAGGGCAAGATTCCGGACGACATGTGGGGCAAGCTCAAGAGCGTCGAAGGCATGCTCTTCGATTCCGGCAACAGGTTATACATCAAGGCCGGCATCACCTTCACCGGCACGGCGACGGACGATCTGGTGATGGCCGAGCTTCAAAACACCAATCCGCTGTGGCAGCGGAATCGCTGGCCGGGCGGAGACGCCAGCATCATCTTCGAGGCTTATCCGACGCCTGAGGATGTCCAGCGCATTCTTCAGATCAAGAGCTTCTTCAACTTCGGCTCCGGCCCGACCAACAATCACTTCTTCGGCGCGCTCGAAAACATACATAACCTGATCCACAACTTTTCGGGCGGCTCGAATCCGAACTTCGGCCCGCAGTTTCCGAACGAGCCGCAGTATGGAGACATGGTTTCGGCCGGAACGACGGCGCGCGATATGATCTTCTGGGGACACCACTCCAACGTGGATCGCCTGTGGGCCGAGTGGCAGAAGCAGCATCCGGGCTCGGAGCCGGACGACCCGACGGACATCCTGGCTCCGTGGACGCTCAACGTCGAACAGGTGCTGAGCACGAGCAAGCTCGGCTACGAGTACATGAAATCCTCCTCCCTCTTTGAGACCGACAGCAACCTGCCCATCGCACGCTTCAAGTCTGCGAAGGCAAACGTTCCGCAGAAAGTGCTCG
>JAFBAJ010000638.1 GCA_019247865.1 Acidobacteriota bacterium | reverse complement strand
ATGTTGACGAATCAAATAATTCCGGCCAGCGTCACCGATACCTTAAACAGCGCGAAGAGCAAAGACCTTGATCTCTACTTTCTCGACCTCGCTCTGTCCCTTGCTGCCAAAGGTGAAGGTCAGGTCAGGCCGAACCCGCTGGTGGGCGCTGTCGTGGTGAAGAATGGCGTCATTGTTGGCCGAGGCTTTCACCGCTATGAAGGAGTCAAACACGCAGAGGTGTTGGCGCTCGACGAAGCCGGGCTTCTCGCGGTTGGCGCAACTGTCTACGTTAATCTGGAACCCTGTTGCCACCGTGGAGGCGGCAAACGCACTCCTCCCTGCTGCGATGCTTTGATTGCTGCCCGTGTGAAACGGGTCGTCTGCTGCACCACAGACCCGAATCCCAGGGTTAACGGCAGAGGTCTTGCTGCGCTGCGTGAGGCGGGCATCGCAGTGACAGTTGGCCCGAGGACTTCCGCGGCGCGAATACTCAATGCAGAGTACCTCAGCTCAGTCATCACCTCGAACGCTTCACCGGAACTATCTTTAATGCAGCTTCTCTTCTGATTCTGTTCCTTAGAAACTGACGGAATTGCCGGACATTCGCCTCCTTTTGTCGGTCTCGTAACCGACACCAATCATTACATTTCGTTGTCCCATCCTACTCATTCCGCAGCCTCTCTGTCTGGTACGTCAGTTGTCTGTCTCTACTGAGAAGGGAAGGAAAGACTATGAAGAAAAGACCGCACGTCGTCATCGTTGGAGCAGGGTTTGGCGGGCTGGGCGTGGCCGAGCAGTTGGCGCACGTCTCCGTTGATGTGACCCTGATCGACCGGCACAACTACCACACATTCCAGCCGCTCCTATATCAGGTGGCGACCTCTCTGCTCAACGCAGAAGATGTCGGCGCGCCCGTGCGGAGCCTGTTCCGGCGTCAGGAGAACGTCAGCTTCCAGTTGGGGACGGTCACGGGCATTGACGTGCCAGGTCAAAAAATCCGGCTGGAGGAAGGCAAGGAAATCTCTTACGACTATTTGGTGCTGGCAGGGGGAGCGACCGTCAACTACTTCAATACTCCCGGCGCTGCCGAGCATGCCTTCCCGCTCTACACCCTGACGAACGCGGTCAAGCTCCGCAACCAAATCCTTGAGCGATTTGAAGCGGCAGACCGCGACCCGAACCTGGTTGAAGACGGGGCGCTCAACTTCGTCATCGTCGGCGCGGGGCCGACGGGCGTCGAGACCGCGGGCGCGCTCTCCGACCTGTTCTATAACCTCCTGCCCCACGACTACCATCAGCTCGCAACCGAGAAGGCGCGGGTCATCCTTGTGGAGATGGGCAAGGAGGTGCTCCCACCTTTCAAGGAGAATCTGCGCGCGTACGCCAAAGAAGCGCTTGAGGAGAGGCGGGTTGAAGTGCGTCTCGGAGAAGCCGTGGCGGAGATCGGGCCGACGTTCGTGCGCCTGAAGTCGGGCGAAGAGATAAAAGCCCACACGCTTGTTTGGGCCGCGGGGGTACGTGCCAACCCGCTCGCCGACCTGCTCGGACTGCCGCAGGGGCGCGGCGGGCGCGTCAAACTCAATCCAGACCTGAGCGTGCCGGACCACCCGGAAATTTTTGTCGTGGGTGACATGGGCGAGGTGGCCTCGGACGGAGAGGTGCTGCCGCAACTCGGTTCGGTGGCGATGCAATCGGGCGAGCACGTCGGGCGACAGATAGACCGTCGCGTACAGGGTGAGCCGGGGCAGCCGTTCAAGTATTGGGACAAGGGCTTCATGGCGACCATCGGGCGCGGGGCGGCCGTCGTGGAGTTTCCGAACAAGATGACACTCCACGGCCCTCTGGCCTACTTCGCTTGGCTGGGCGTTCACCTGGCGCTGTTGAACGGGATCCGAAACAGGATCGAAACGCTGTGGAACTGGAGCTGGTCTGCTCTCACGCATGATCGTGCGGCTCGCATCATCATTGATGCGAAGGACGAGGCTGCGCAGACGCTTTCCAAGCCCGCGGCCTGACTGGTGGAGATAGCATGCGGCCAAGTCTTTCGCTACGTCCTGGAATTCTTCGAGCGCTGGCGCTCCTGTGCGCCTGCGCGGCATGGCTCATCATCGCGGGCCACGTCACACAGGCTTTCGGGAATCCGAGCGGAACCACCAACATCTTCCGCCCGCTCTCACAACCCGCTCAGGAAGTGCAGGAGCTTTCGCTGCTGGTCATCGCCATCTGCACGGTCATCTTCCTCGTCGTCGCCGGTCTGCTCGCCTACACCATCATCCGCTTTCGTCAGCGCGCCGGAGACGAAGCGAGCGAGCCGCCCCAAATCTACGGCAGCAACCAGATCGAAATGGCCTGGACGGTGCTGCCGATACTCATCGTCTTCGTCTTAATTCTGGTCACGTCGCGCTCCATCGCCAATATACAGAACCGCGAGGCCAGCCCCGATGCCCTCCGGGCGACCGTCATCGGGCATCAGTGGTGGTGGGAGATACGCTATCCGAAACTGGGCATCGTGACGGCCAACGAGCTGCACGTACCGGCGAGCGATGCGAGCGGGCGTCGGCCTACCTTTCTCAAGCTTGAGTCGGCGGATGTCGCGCACAGCTTCTGGGTTCCGCAGCTTGCCGGAAAGACCGACCTCATCCCCAACCGCGAAAACCTGATGTGGATCGAGCCGACCGAGATCGGCACCTATCTCGGCAACTGCGCCGAGTATTGCGGCACACAGCACGCGCGCATGTTGATTCGCGTCGTCGTGCAGACGCCGGAAGAGTTCGAGCGATGGGTCGGAGAGCAACAACAGGCGGCGGCGGAAGAGGCGAGCGCGGCAGAAGGCCGCGTAGTTTTCTTCGCCAACTCCTGCGTCAACTGCCACACCATCCGGGGCACGACCGCGCAAGGGATGTTCGGCCCGGACCTGACTCACATGATGAGCCGCCAGACGCTTGCCTCCGGGGCAGCGCCGAACACGCCTGCCGGCCTGCGCGCATGGGTGCGCGACCCGCAAGCGGTCAAGGTGGGCTGTCTGATGCCCAACATGCAGATGACGGACGAAGAGGTCGACAAGATCGTCGCTTATTTACAAACGCTCAAGTAGAGGGAGAAGCCGCGATGGCGAGTCAGGAGATCGCGCTCATAGACGAGAGACAACCGGGCACGTCGTTCGTTGAGAGACTGCACGGCCTGGTCATCACCGTTGACCATAAAAAGCTGGGTCTGATGTACGTCGGCACGGCTCTCGGCTTTCTGTTGGTCGCCGGACTGATGGCGCTTGCCATTCGCATGCAGCTCGCCGTCCCGAATAACACGCTCCTTGAGCCAGATGTCTTCAACCGCTTCTTCACCATGCACGGGACGGCGATGGTCTTTCTGGTGGGGATGCCGATTATCGCGGGGCTCGGTAACTACCTCGTGCCGCTCATGATCGGCACGCGCGACATGGCCTTCCCGCGCCTCAACGCCTTCGGCTACTGGATGTTTCTCTTCGGGGGACTGCTGCTCTACTTCTCTTATCTGGGAGCGCCGGGTCTCGCCGGTCACGGCTCCGCGCCGGACGTGGGGTGGTTCGCTTACGCGCCGCTCACAGGCCGCGCCTTCTCGCGCGGCCACGGCACGGACTACTGGATTCTGAGCCTGCTGCTGACGAGCGTCGGCAGCACGGTCTCGGCCATCAACGTGCTGGCGACCGTGTTCGCGCTGCGTTGCCGTGGGATGACGTTGATGCGTATGCCGCTCTTCGTCTGGCTGATGGTCGTCACGAACTTCATGATCCTGCTGGCGCTGCCGGCTCTCTCGGCGTCGCAGGTGATGCTGCTCATCGACCGTTATCTCGGCGGGCACTTCTTCGACACGCAGGCGGGCGGCTCCGCCGTGATCTGGCAACACTTCTTCTGGATCTTCGGCCACCCGGAGGTCTACATCCTGATTATTCCGGCCTTCGCGTGCGTGTCTGAGATCGTCCCGGTCTTCTCGCGCAAACCCATCTTCGGCTATCCGGTGATGGTCGGCGCGACGGTGATGATCGGCCTCATCAGCGTGAGCGTCTGGGCACATCACATGTTTTCGGTCGGGATGACTTCAGTCGGCAACACCTTCTTCGCCATCTCAACTTTTCTCGTGGCTGTGCCGACGGGGATCAAGATTTTCAACTGGCTGGGGACGATGTACGGCGGCAAGATCCGGCTCGAACTGCCGATGATTTTCTGCCTGGGCTTTCTCTTTCAATTTCTGATCGCGGGTCTGACCGGCGTCATGCTGGCGGTCGTCCCGTTCAACTGGCAGCTCACCGACTCCTACTTCGTCGTGGCGCACTTTCACTACACGCTGGTCGGCGGGTTCCTCTCCGGCATGTTCGCAGGCTTCTACTACTGGTATCCGAAGACCTCCGGGCGACTGCTCGACCGTCGGCTGGGGTTCTGGCACTTCTGGCTGTTTTTCATCGGCTTCCACCTGACCTTCGACACGATGCACTTCCCTGGACTGCTCGGGATGCCCCGCCGCGTTTATACATACGACGCCGGGCGCGGCTGGGAGACGCTCAACTTCATCACCTCGCTCGGAGCTCTCATTCAGGCGGCGGGTGTCCTCTGTCTCGTCGTTAATATCCTTCGCTCCTGGAAGAAGGGCAAGGTGGCGGGCAATGACCCGTGGGATGCTTGGACGCTCGAATGGGCTACGACTTCGCCGCCGCCTGACTATAACTTCGAGACCCTGCCGGTCGTGCGCAGCCGCCGCCCACTCTGGGACTTGAAGCACCCGGAAGACCCGGATTGGAAGTACGACTAGAGCCCGGAAGAAGGAGGATCGATTCGATGATTAACGACGCCACATTGCCGCTTCACGTCGAAGCAACTGAATGGAAGCTGCCGTCGAGCCGAAAGGTGGCGGTCATCTGTCTCATCCTGACTGAGACGGGGCTCTTCTCGATCTTCGTGGCGGCCTATCTCTTCTATCTGGGCAAGAGTTTGACGGGCCCCTTTCCGCGCGACGTGTTGGAGTTGCCCGTGCTCTCCACGATCTGCCTGCTCTCAAGCAGCGTCACGGTCATGCTGGCGGAGCGCGCTTTCAACCGCGACCGCGTGGGACGCTTCAAGCTCTGGTGGCTTGTGACCATCGCGCTCGCCGCCTTTTTCCTCGGCGCGACGGCGCTGGAGTGGCGCAGGCTCATCTACCAGAAGGGGCTGACTATCAGCACAAACCTTTTCGGCACGACCTACTATTCGCTCGTCGGCCTGCACGCCAGTCACGTCGTCGTCGGTCTGTGCCTGCTGTCGCTGGTCTTCGTCTTCAGCCTCGGCGGATACGTGACGAGGATGCACCGCGAGCGCATCGAGATGATCTCATGGTACTGGCACTTCGTGGATGCCGTGTGGGTCGTCGTCTTCATAGTGGTTTATGTCATCGGGCGTTGAGGCGACATGAGCAAGTGTGGTGCGCGAGAAGAATCAGATGAACACTCTTAATAAGGCCCAGGTCATTACTCAGATCATCAGCGCTGCGGGCTTACTCTGCACGCTGGCTATCTATTACCTGCAACTGCGGACCATGGGTAAGCAATTAGCAGCGATGCAGCAGGGCACGGCTGCGCAACATATTCTTTCCCTCATGAGTTTCATCGAGTCGGACGAGATTCGTGCGGCCCGCGTGATCGTCTATACGAAATTACGTCGGAAGCCTTTCAGCGAATGGACGGAGAGCGAACTGCTGGCGGCCTCGCGAGTGTGCAGCAGCTTCTCGACCACGGGGACGGTTCTCAAATCGGGGATCGTCCCAATCGAGCCGATCCTTGAAGGCTTGGAGCAGACCATCCACGGGTTCTATCAGATCTTAGAGCCATTCATCCGTGAGATGCGCAAGCCGGAGAACGGCGGGCCACAATATGGGATCGGTTTTGATTGGCTCTACAACCGGATTGATGGGGCGGGGGCTACCGGGCAGTCCCCCCAGAGATTAAGCCGCGCCCATCACGGCTTTGATATTTGGGCAAAATTCAAACGTCGAACGGTGCGGAGGAATCATGTTGGCTGAAGAGGAGAGAGAGCAAATTCCGGAGATGATCGAAGTGCCCGCACCGAGCCCCTGGCCGTTCGTCACAGCCTTCGGCCTCGCCCTGTTGTTCGCCGGCCTGGTCACGAGTCTCGCCGTCAGCGCCGTCGGTCTGGTAGTTGTGCTGTGTGGCGCGGTCGGATGGTTCCGAGACGTGCTGCCGGTGCCGCAGGAGGAGTTGATCGAGGTGCAACGAGCCATAACTCCCAAGCCTGCGGTCGCGCCTTCGACACGTAAAGTAGATCACCTGCAACCCGGCGCAGAAGGCCACCGCGTTTATATCCCCGTCAGGGTGCATCCAGACTCCGCAGGGCTCTTGGGAGGAGCCGTCGGCGGTGTCGGAATGGCGATCATCGCCTGCCTTTACGGACTCGTCGCGTACGGCAGCATCTGGTATCCGGTCAACCTGCTGGCGGCGGCTGCGCTGCCATCTTTAGCCCAAGCCGGGCCGGAAGTGCTGGCTGCTTTTCACCTGACTGGCTTCGTCGTTGCGCTCATCAGTCACGGCATCATCTCCCTGCTCGTAGGGCTGCTCTATGCGGCGATACTGCCGATGATGCCGTCGCGCTTCACAGCCTTCTGGGGCAGCTTTCTCGCGCCAGTCATGTGGACGGCTTTGATCGCTTCGACATTACGACTCATCAACCCGGCGCTCAACACGAGGATCGCCTGGGGCTGGTTC
>JAFBAJ010000843.1 GCA_019247865.1 Acidobacteriota bacterium | reverse complement strand
TGCCGGTGTGGGAGAAGATGGCGATGTGGCCGCCTGTGTGTGTGTTGATGATGTCGTCTAACTTACTCGACGCGCGGTCGAGCAGTTGGCGATAGCTCTCGCCGCCGAGGATGACGTGCTCGAAGTCTCTGTGCAGCAGGGCTGCGTATTGTTCAGGGTGCTTGGCGGCGGCCTCTTCAAAAGAGAGCCCTTCCATCACGCCGACGCTGCGCTCACGAAAAGCCTCCGTCCGATTGACTTCGAGGCCGGTCAATGCCGCGAGCGGCTGCGCCGTCTCGACCGCACGCACGAGGTCTGACGAATAGATGGCGGTGAGGTTCTCCGACGCCAGAGCGCGCGCCGTCGCATCGGCCTCCAGCCGCCCGCGCTCAGAGAGCGGCGTCGCCGTGTGCCCGCCGAAGCGCCCCGATGCATTGCCCTCGGATTGCCCGTGACGAATGAGCAGGATTCTGGTGGTCACTGCTGTTAAGCCGCGACCGCTTCGGCCTTGAGCTTCTCGGCCTGGTCGTGCGCGATGAGCGCGCCGATGATCTCGTCGAGCGCGCCTTCCATGACGAGGTCGAGCTGGTGAATGGTTAAACCGATGCGGTGGTCTGAGACGCGGTTCTCTTTGAAGTTGTAGGTGCGAATCTTCTCGGAGCGGTCGCCGGAGCCGACCATCGAGCGGCGCTCTGAGGCGAGAGCTTCGTGCTGCTTCTGCTCTTCTAATTCCTGCAGGCGCGCGCGCAGGACGCGCATCGCCTTCTCGCGGTTCTTGATCTGCGATTTCTCGTCCTGCATCGAGACGACTGTGTTCGTCGGCAGGTGCGTGATGCGGACGGCGGAGTAGGTCGTGTTGACGCTCTGCCCGCCCGGCCCGCTGGAGCAGAAGGTGTCTATGCGTAAATCTTTCTGGTCGATTTTGACATCCACCTCTTCGGCTTCCGGGAGGACTGCGACCGTGACGGCCGAAGTGTGTATCCGCCCGCTGGTCTCTGTCTGCGGGACGCGCTGCACGCGGTGCACGCCCGACTCGTGTTTGAGCTTGGAGAAGACCTTGTCGCCTTCGATCAGCGCGATGGCCTCTTTGACGCCGCCGATGCCGGACTCGGAAGCATCCATGATCTCCATCCGCCAGCCCTGCCGCTCGGCGTAGCGCGCGTACATACGCAGCATCTCGGCGGCAAAGAGCGACGCCTCGTCGCCGCCCGTCCCGGCGCGAATCTCAAGGATGACGTTCTTCTCGTCGTTCGGGTCCGACGGGACGAGGAGCAGCTTCAGGTCCGTGTCGCACTGGTCGAGCCGCGCCTGCAGGGTGTCGATCTCGACGCGCGCCAGCTCGCGCAGCTCTTCGTCATCCGCCGTTTCGAGCAGCTCGCGCGCGCCCTGCAGCTCGTCGCTCAGCGCCTTCCACTCGCGGTATTTATCCACGACTTCGCCGAGCCCGCGATGCTGCTTCGCGGCCTTCGTGTAGGCGGCCTGATCCGGGAACGACTCGCGCGAGGAGAGCTGTTCGGTCAGCTCTTCATAACGCGCCACGATTTGATCTAATCTATCGAGCATAAATTTCAGGCGAGCGGAGCGGCCGCTGCTTCCGGTTGTGGCTCAAGCTTGAGCGATTCTTTGAGGGCTTCGATGGCGACTTCCAACTGCTGGTCGTCCGGCTCTTTGGTCGTGATGTTCTGGAGCCAGACGCCCGGCAGCGTGATGAGCCTGAAGATAAAGCTGCCCTCTTTCTTCGCGGAGAGACGGATGATCTCGTACGAGAGGCCCGCGACGAGCGGGATCAGCGCGACGCGCACGAGCATGTTGTAGATGAGCGAATCGAACTTGATGATCGAAAAGAGCACGATCGAGACGAGCATCACGACCATCAGAAAGCTGGTTCCGCAACGCGGGTGCTGGCGCGGCTGCGTGCGCGCGTTCTCGACCGTCAAAGGCAGCCCGGCTTCCCACGTGAAGACGGTCTTGTGCTCTGCGCCGTGATATTCAAAGACGCGCCGGATATCCTTGAGGAGCGAGAAGCTGAAGATCATAATCAGGAAGAAGGACATCCGAATCATGCCGTCGATCAGGTTGAAAGCGACGCTCGGCCGGACCGGATGCAGGTACGTGCGGACGCTCTTCCAGGTGCTCGCGTACCACGGCTGCTCGGCCGCCGGAACATTGTTGACAGCGCCGCTGTTATCCGTCGCTGCGCTTTGCGTCTGCTGTTGCTGCACGCTCGCGGCTTCATCCGGCACGTTCGCCCAGCCTGCGGCGATGAAGATCGCGTTGGTCAACAGGAGCGGCGCGACGATGAAGAGCAGCACGTTGAAGAAGAGCGCGAAGACGATGGAGC
>JAFBAJ010000826.1 GCA_019247865.1 Acidobacteriota bacterium | reverse complement strand
ACCGCTTCTCTCCACTGCCCGCCTTCATCCCCGCGTGGGCCATCTTCGTCGGCCTCGGCATCTCCGCAGCCGTCGGCCTCATCTTCGGCCTCTGGCCCGCGTGGAAAGCCGCGCGCTTAGACCCGATTGAGTCTTTGCGTTACGAATAAAAAACAGGCTCACGCAAAGGCGCAAAGACGCAAAGGAAAACTTATTTGTCTTTCTTTGCGTCTTTGCGCCTTTGCGTGAGATTATCTAAATATTCGGAAAGCCCCCGCGTTGAAACAAAGAGTCCAGTCATCCGTAATAATCTGTCGTGAGATTCATCGAAACCTTAAAACTCGCGCTGTCCGCCATCTGGGCGCATAAGCTGCGTTCGGCGTTGACGCTGCTGGGAATGATTATCGGCGTGACGGCGGTCGTGGTCGTCGTCTCTTTGATCGACGGCTTCAACGTCTACATCGACGAGAAGATCGCGGGCATCGGCGCGAAATCTTTTACCGTGCAGCGTTTCAACCCGTTCGAGGACTTCAAGGACACGGACACCATCGCCGCCGCGCAGCGCCGCAACAAAGACCTGACGATGGAGGATTTCGAATATCTCAAGTCGCGCGGGACGCTCTTCGGTAAGATCGGCGCGAAGGCGCGACCGAGCCGCGTGCAGGTCAAGCGCGGAACCGAGATTCTGGAAGAGGTCTCGGTGGACGGCGCGACGCCGATCATCGCCGACATCGAGAATCTGGACATCGCCGACGGGCGTTATTTTACAGACCCGGAGAACGACGCCGCGATGCGCGTCGCGTACATCGGCGCGGATGTCGCCAACAAGCTCTTTCCGACCGGCACGGCCATCGGGCAGGAGATCACCGTCGCAGGCATTCCGTATCGCGTCATCGGCGTGGCGACGGCCAAGGGCACTGTCTTCGGCGTGCCGCAGGACATGTTCGTGCAGCTCCCACTGAAGACCTACGCCAACAACTTCGGCGGGCTGATCCGCAATCGCTCGCTCTACTTCGTCATCACGTCAAAGAGCGACCCGCTCTTTAACGACGCGGTCGATGAGGCGCGCTTTCTGATGCGCGCGCGGCGACATCTCGCGCCGGGCGAGAAGGACAATTTCGGCATCGTCACGCCGGACGCCATCACTGGACTGCGCGACCGCATCTTCGGGACGGTCTTTATCGTCGCCATCTTCGTGCCCGCCATCGCGCTCGTCGTCGGCGGCATCGTGATTATGAACATCATGCTCGTCTCCGTCACCGAGCGGACGAAAGAGATCGGCATCCGCAAATCTCTGGGCGCGCGGCGCGCCGATATTCTCAAGCAGTTTCTGGTCGAAGCGGTGACGCTCTCGGCCTTCGGCGGTATCACCGGAGTCGCGCTCGCGTGGATCATCGGGCGCGTGTTGACGGCCGTCTTCTTCCCGACCTATCTCTCGATCACGGCGGTCATTCTGGCCGTCGCGGTCTCCGGCGGCATCGGCATCCTGTCGGGCATCATCCCGGCCTGGAAGGCCGCAAGGTTAGACCCGATTGAAGCTTTGAGAGCGGATTAAAAAGATGGTCTTAGGACTTGGGTCTTAGGTCTTTGATGTCCTAATCAGCTTGAGCTTTAGTATTCAGGGTTGATGAGCGGACAAAGACCAAAGGCCAAAGGCCCAAGACCGAAACGGAGTTTTTATGAAAATCCTGCGCAGTGATATTTTTGAAAATCTGAAGATGGCGCTGAACACTCTGCGCTCGAACAAGCTGCGCTCGTTCCTGACGGTCATCGGCGTGGTCATCGGCGTGTGGACGGTGATGGCTATCGCTTCGATCATCAGCGGGATCGATACGGCTGTCAGAAAGGAGGTCGAATCGTTCGGCACGCGCTCGATCTTCATCGCCAAGTTCAATCCGGGCATCCACATCGGCCGCCTCTCGCGCGAAGAGCGGATGCGCAAAGAGCTGACCTACGACGACGCAATCGCCGTCTCGAAGCTCCCGGAGGTTGAGGTCGCGGTTCCCTTCCTGGACATCACGAGCGACTTCTTCGGCCAGAAGATTATGGTGACGGGCGGCGGCAAGACCTCTGCCAACGTGCAGTTGCAGGGGACGCTCCCGGAATACGAGCGCGCGGGCACGGAGGTCGTCGCAGAGGGGCGCTTCTTCTCGCAGTTCGAGAACGACAATAACATAGAGGTCTGCGTCATCGGCTCGCAGGTCGCGGACGACTTCTTCCCCTTCGGCTCGCCGGTGGACAAGACGATTGAGATCGCCGGGCGCGAGTTTCGCGTGGTCGGGGTGCTGGAAAAGCGCGAGTCGTTCCTCGGCGGCGACAGCAACGAGAACAACGGCATCTACCTGCCCTTTGATGTGGCGCGTAAGTTGAAGCCGAACGCCGACGACATCTTTATTATGGCGGTGGCGCGGCCCGGCCGAATGGATGAGGCCAAAGACCAGATCACAGACCTCCTGCGTGTGCGTCGCCAGGTGCCTTTCGGCCAGCCGGACAACTTCGGGATGGCGACCTCGGAATCCATCCTCGAACAGTTCCGTGCGATCACGGCGGGCGTCGCCATCGCGATGGTCGTCATCTCTTCGGTCGGACTGATGGTCGGAGGCATCGGCGTGATGAACATCATGCTGGTCTCCGTCACCGAACGCACGCGCGAGATCGGCGTGCGCAAGGCTATCGGCGCGAGGCGGCGCGATATTCTGTGGCAGTTCCTGATCGAGGCGATGACGTTGACGGGCGCGGGAGGACTGATCGGGCTCGGCATCGGCTGGCTGACGACGCTGCTGATACGGCTCTTCGTGCCCTCTTACGTTCCGATCTGGGCTCCGGTCGGAGGCTTCGTCGCAAGCGTCGGCATCGGCCTCATCTTCGGCCTCTGGCCCGCGTGGAAAGCCGCGCGCTTAGACCCCATCGAATCGCTTAGGTACGAATAAAACATTAGCCACAGAGCACACAGAGAGCACAGAGGAAATAATTCATTTAAATCCTCTGTGCTCTCTCTGTGTGCTCTGTGGCTAATGCCTTTCTGTCTTCTGTTTTTATGAAACGAAGCTTGGGAAGAGCAGTGCGGCTCCGACCGAGAGGAGCACGCCGAGCCCCCAGAGCAGCAGCGCGACCGTCCAGGCCGTGCTCCTGGAGACCTTTTCGCCTGTGTTGTTGAGGCCGGTCGCCATCAGCCAGAGACCGTAGATCGAGATAATGCCGATGGAGCCCGCGAGCGTATACAGGATCGGATGCGCTGCCGGCGAGAACAGGATGCCGAGGTCTGCGCGCACCAGTCCGCGTTGACCTTTGATCGGGTCGATGTCGTCGGGCGACTTGATGTAGAGCAGCACGAGGCCGAGCAGGTTGGTGATGACCAGCGGCGGCAGCGCCGAATAAGTGGCAACCGCGAGCGCCTGCATGAAGCCGAGCCGACCGCCAAAGACCATGACCAGCAGGAAAAAGAGCCCGGCCATGATAATCATGAAGATAAAGATGCCGCCCACCGCATTGAGCGACGCCGCCACGCGGCCGACCGGCGACTTGGCATCATCTATCGATTGCTGCCGGAATTGATCCTGCCGCTCGGGCGGAATCCAGCCGCCTTCGATGACCTTGTCGGCCGTCACGGTCGCAATCTTTTCCGGCGTCATGCGCTGCGTGAAGGCCACCTGATAGATGACGCTGCAGAGCACGATCACGAGAAAGGCCGCGAGCCAGCGCGGATGATAGCGCAGGTTTTGAAAGACGCGCCCGGGCTCGTAAAAGACGCCGAGGATTCTTTCGGCGGGCGAGAGCGGCGGAGGCGCATCCGGCCCCACCTCCGGCCCTTTGATAAAGCTCAGGCCGAAGACAATCGCGCCCACCAGCAGCGCAAAAGCTCCGCTCCCGATAACCGCTCTGCCGCCATGCAGGACGATGCCCGCGACGATTGCCAGCACACCCAGGACGGCGATAATCACACCAACTATGCGACGCATTTGGGGAGTCCTTTCTGTGACAATAAGCGCCCGGCACGGGCACACACGGCCTGAGGCTTGATCGAGCCACCGCCGGCGCTTACTGTGAAATAGGGTTTATGTCATGAATTCCGTAGAGGCTCTTTAAGCCCCATCTCGGACTGCTGAATGTTTCCTTATACGCCGACCTCTCGGGCTGAGTTTCAAATAACACGCGGCCCCGCGCTTCAGCCTGCGGGCGGCGCTTCAGCCCAGCCAGGGACACGTATGCAGGCGACTGTGTGGCCGGGCGTCAGCTCTCTCAGCTCCGGGTCGATACGCGCGCACTCTTCGATTGCCGCCGGGCAGCGCGTGCGAAAGCGGCACCCGGAAGGCGGGTTGATCGGCGTCGGCACGTCTCCGGTCAGGATAATGCGCTCGCGCTTGCGCTGCGGGTCGGGAATCGGAATCGCAGAGAGCAGCGCCTGCGTGTACGGATGCAGCGGCTGCGCGTAGAGCTCCCCGGCGCTCGCCACCTCGACGATGCGCCCGAGATACATCACCGCGACGCGCGTCGAGATGTGCTCGACCACCGCCAGGCCGTGCGAGATAAAGAGATAAGTTAAGCCGAACTCCTCCTGCAAATCCTGCAGGAGATTGACGACCTGCGCCTGCACCGAAACGTCGAGCGCCGAGACCGGCTCGTCCGCGACGATGAGCTTGGGATTGAGCGCCAGCGCACGCGCGATGCCGATGCGCTGGCGCTGCCCGCCGGAGAATTCGTGCGGGTAGCGTTTCATGTAGTCCGGGTCGAGGCCGACCCTGCGCAGAAGCTCCGCGACGCGCTCCCGGCGCTCACCTTTGTCGCCGAGCCCGTGAATCTTGAGCGGCTCCGAGACGATCTGGAGCACCGTCAGGCGCGGGTTGAGGCTCGCATACGGATCCTGAAAAATGATCTGCATCTCGCGGCGCAGCTCACGCAAAGCCCCGCGCCCCAGGCGCAGCACGTCGCGCCCTTCAAACAGCACTTCGCCGTCGGTCGGCTCGATCAGGCGCAGCAGGCAGCGCCCGACAGTCGATTTCCCGCAACCCGATTCGCCCACCAAACCCAGCGTCTCGCCCCGCAGGATTTCAAAGGTCACGCCGTCCACAGCGCGCACGACATCATCACTGCCCTCGACCGGGAAGTGCTTGATGAGAGCATGCACGCGCACCAGTTCTGCTGATTCTTGACTCATAAAAAGTTTTGCCACAGAGACACAGAGGCACAGAGAAATTAAATTTATTTCTGCTCTTCTCCGTGTCTCTGTGTCTCTGTGGCTATCTGATGGTCTGCCGCGACCGCCGCCGCGAGGTCATAGAGGACGCAGCGCACGCTGACGCCGCCCTCCAATTCATAGAGCGGAATCTCTCCGCTTGTGCAGCGCGGCATCCTGTGCGTGCAGCGCGGCGCAAAGTGGCAGCCGTCCGGCAAAGCGGTCGGGCTCGGCACGATGCCTTCGATGGTCTCCAAACGCGCGGCCTTGCCTGCGCTCGCGGCGGTCATCAGCTTAGGGACGGAGCGCAGGAGTCCTTCCGTGTACGGGTGCTTAGGGCGCGCGAAAAGCTCCGCGACCGGAGACTCTTCGACGATGCGCCCGGTGTACATCACCGCGACGCGGTCTGCGACCTCCGCCACCACTCCGAGGTCGTGCGTGATCAACAGCACGCCCAGCTCGCGCGTCCGCCGCAGCTCGTTCAGCAGCTCCAAGATCTGCGCCTGTATCGTCACATCGAGCGCCGTCGTCGGCTCGTCCGCGATCAGGAGCTTAGGGTCGCACGCCAGCGCCATCGCGATCATCACGCGCTGTCGCATTCCGCCGGACAACTGGTGCGGATAATCGTCAGCCCGCCGCGCCGGGTCCGGAATGGCGACCTCCTTCATCGCCTCGATCGCGGCGAGGCGCGCTGCCTGACGCGAAAGCTTGCGATGCAGCCGGAGGGCTTCGGCGATCTGTTCGCCGACGGTGTAGACGGGATTGAGCGAGGTCATCGGGTCCTGAAAGATCATCGCGATGTCGTCGCCGCGAATCTCGCGCATCCGCTCGTCCGAAGCCGAGAGCAGGTTCTCGCCGTCGAAGATGATCTCGCCTCCGACGATTTTCCCCGGCGGAGTGATGAGCCGCATCACCGAGAGCGCCGTGATCGATTTCCCGCAGCCGGACTCGCCGACCAGCCCCAGCAGCTCGCCCTTCTCGACATAAAAACTGACGCCGTCCACCGCCCGCACCAAACCCGCACGCGTCGGGAACTGCGTTCTTAAATCTCTGACTTCAAGCAAGTGGGTCATAACAGAACTCGGATTCCAGCGCGTCAACAGATTTTATCTTACGCCCTCTCATCTTGCCACAATTAAAGATTACTACCTATTTAGGTGGCGACCACATCTGCTGAACTTCGCTATCTTCACCTCGGTTCGCGTGACCACACGGAGAAAGTCAACCAACGATCAGAAGGAGAACCGATGAAGACCATTTCCAGCTCAACTCAACAGAGCATCTTGACCAGATTGATGTTCGGCGCCCTCGCCCTCTTGACCGCACTGGCGACGGCGAGCGCCACACAGGCTTTGCCGCAGAAGGCCGTGCTCGATTTCGATGGCGACAATAAGACCGATTACGCCGTCGTGCGTCTGACCAACGGCGCCCTCAACTGGTATCTGCAACAGAGCACCGCCGGTTTCAGGGGGCAAGCCTGGGGAACAGCGGGCGATGAATACGTGCCCGGAGATTATGACGGTGACGGCAAATGGGACATCGCGGTCTGGCGTGCAGGAACTTTTTATATCCTGCAAAGCCTGTCGGGCGCGCTCAGAGTCGTCCCGTTCGGTCAAGCCGGAGATGACCCGCTCATCTCGCAGGACTTCGATGGCGACGGTAAGTGTGACCCGGCTGTGTCGCGCAATGCTGGGAGCACACAGACCTGGTACATCCTGCGCTCGACCGCCGGCTTCACCAGCGTGGCCTTCGGCAATGGCAGCACAGATACCAGCATCCGCGGCGACTTCGACGGAGACGGCAAAGCTGATGTGGCCGTTTATCGCAGAAGTGACGGCACACCGGCGAACACCTTCTACGTGCTTCGCAGCACGGATGGAGCCGTGCAGGGACTAACCTTCGGCGATTTCAACAACGATAACATTTTACCGGCGGATTTTGACGGTGACGGCAAGACCGACTATGCGGTGCGACGCGCCAGCAACGCCACCTGGTACTGGATTCAGACCTCTGACGGCAGTTTCCACGGCTTGGTCTTCGGCCTCAACTCAGATAAGCCTGTCCCCGGCGACTACGATGGCGATGGGAAGACAGATCAGGCGGTGCGTCGTATCGGCGGCTCCAACTCCACCTTTTACGTCAACCGCAGCACGCTGGGCTTCACCGGTCTACAGTTCGGCACAAGCTCTGATGAAGCTCCGGCACAGAGCCTGCAAGTCCATTAAGGTGCAGGCCACCGGCCCTCCGTGCTCGCTTTTCAGCATGAAGCGCGGAGCCTGGGCTGAGGGCTGCGCAGCAGCGACTGCGTCAGGACATCTCTTTCTTCAGGAATAACAGATTGACCATGTTCGAGACTTCCGCGCCGTGGCTGATGGCGTATTCGCCGGCGGTGACGAGTTCCCAGCCGTCGCGACCTGCGGCGTTGAGGTATTCCCAGACGGTCGGGCACGAGTTGAAGACCGCGTCCGTGCCCGCCACCTCTGGCACCTGCATGCCCTGCCACTGCCCGTTGACATAGGTCACGCGCGCCATCTGCATCTGGCACACGCGGTACTTGAAGCTCCTGGTCATCGCGTCTCCCTCAATCAATAGATGTTGAAGTTGTACTCAACGCGTATGTATTGCGGGACGCGCTTGCCGTCCTTGAGGGCCGGAAGGAAATAGATCCTGCGCGCGGCGCTGATG
>JAFBAJ010000765.1 GCA_019247865.1 Acidobacteriota bacterium | reverse complement strand
TGGCTGTTCATCGAGAACCCGCCCTATCTCAAGCGCATCATCGGCAGCAAGATCGATTACCTCGGCTTCGGACTGATGGCGGTCTTTCTCTCGACCTTTCAGATCGTGCTCGATACGGGACAGCAGAACGACTGGTTCGAGTCGCGTCAGATCGTCATCCTGACGGGCATCGCGGTCGTCTCGCTGGTGGCCTTCGTCATCCGCGAGCTGACGGTCGAAGAGCCGATCGTGGACCTGCGCATTCTGCGAAACCGCAACTTCGGCGTCGGGACTGTGCTGATGACGATTGTGGGCGGAGTCCTCTACGGGACGACGGCGCTCCTGCCGCTCTTCCTGCAAACGCTGCTCGGCTATCCGGCTGTGACGAGCGGCCTCGCGGTGAGCCCGCGCGGGCTCGGCTCGATGGCTTCGATGATTATCGTCGGGCGGCTCATCGGAAAGATCGACAGCCGCCTGCTGATGACCTTCGGCTTCGCCGTGCTCGCCATCTCGATGTACATGCTGGTCGGCGTCAACCTGGAGATCGCCACCTCGAACATCGTCTGGCCGAACGTCATCAACGGCTTTGCGATGGGCTTTATCTTCGTGCCGCTGACGACGATGGCGACGGGCACGCTCGCGCGCGAGCAGATGGGCAACGCCGCGGGCATCTACAGCCTCATGCGAAACCTCGGAGGCGGGCTCGGCATCTCGGCCGTGACGACGCTCCTGGCGCGCGGGACGCAGCAGCATCAGGCCGTGATGGTCTCGCACCTGACGCCGTACGACACGGCCTTCCAGCAGCGCCTGCACCAGTTGCAGGGCGCGTTCGGCGCTACCGTCGAGGGCACGCAGAAGGCTTACGCGGCCATCTACGGCGTGCTCACGCGTCAGGCCAGCCTGCTCGCGTTCGTCGATAATTTCCGCTTGATGATGTATGTGTGCCTCGTCTGCATCCCGCTCGTCTTCCTGCTCAGGAGAGTCAGGAGCGGCGCGGCGGGCGCAGGAGCCATGCACTGAGCTTTTGAGAGAGAGTTATAAAGTTGAAGACTCAAGGACAACAGAGCCCGCGCACGACCATCACCATCGCGCGCCAGATGGGTTGCGGTGGAGCGTACGTCGGCCAGATCATCGCGCGCCAGCTCGGGCTCAGGTATGTTGACCGCGAGGTCTTACACCTGGCCGCGCGCTCGCTCGGCGTCGAAGAGGCGGCCGTCGAAGCGAGCAGCGAGAAACTGACTTCGTTCTGGGAAAAGTTCTTCGGCGGTCTGACAGTCCTGCCGCCGGAGTCGCCCTACACGCCGCCGCCCGTCCGCACCTTTACAGACGAAGAGCTCTTTCGGCGCAAGGTCGAGGCGCTCAAGCTGATCGCGAGCGCAGAGGATTGCGTCATCGTCGGCTACGGCAGCGCGTTCGTCCTCCCGCGCCACACACGGATGGTCAACCTCTACTTTCACGCGCCGCTCAGATTTCGTCTGAAACGTGTGATGGAGGTCTACCAACTCTCCGACCGGCACGAGGCGGGGCGGATGATCGAAGAGTCGGACGAGATGCGCCGCAAGTACTTCGCGCGGATGACGGACCGGGACTGGGCCTGCGCAGATAATTATCACCTCGCCATTGACACCAGCATCTATCCGCTGCCGGAGCTGGCCGAACGGCTTATCCTCTTCATCGAACGCAAGCTCGCAAATTAAAATTCTCACGCAAAGGCGCAAAGACGCAAAGAAAAGATTCAACCTCTTCTTTGCGTCTTTGCGCCTTTGCGTGAAACTTTCTTTTCCGGGTTTACAAAAATTAACCGGGCTTCACAGTATCTTTACGTACTGCGCCCCGGCTCTATCGTCTAATGCATTGAGAAGGGGACTTCTCGACAGAGTCATTCGGAACTACTTTTAATTGGGGGATAGGGAAATGAAAAGAGCAAAGATGATTATCAGTCTGGCTGTGGTCGCCGTCGCGCTGGTCGTGGCTGCCATCGCCGGGTTTGCGCAGGAGGGCGGTCGTCGGGGTGGGCCGGGTGGCCGCGGCTTCGGCGGGCCGGGTGGACCGGGCGGGCCGGGTGGCCCGGAGCGTATGCTGCACGACCTCAATCTGACGGACGCGCAGAAGACGCAGCTCAAGCAGATCACGGACAGCTTCGAGGCGAGCACGAAGGAGTTGCGCGAGCAGATGCACACGCTCCATGAAAATCAGATGAAGGGCCCCAACGGAGCGTTCGACGAAGCGGCCGTCCGCGCCTCGGCCGAGGCACGCGCGAAGGTGCAGGTCGAGCTCGAAGTCGCGCAGGCGCGCATGATGTCGCAGGTCTTAGGCGTCCTGACCGCGGAGCAGAAGACACAGCTCGAACAGAAACGGCAGGAGTTCGAGCAGCGCCGCAAGGAGCGCGAAACCGAGCGCGGCTCAAAATCGGGCGACGATCAGTAACATTCATACAGTCGCCCGCACGATGATCTGTGGCGGGTCAACGGACGGAAGGGGAGGGAGATTTTTAAGCATCTCCCTCCCCTTCTGCATTTCCGGATGACAGAACATTACTCAGGCAAATAGGCCGCGGGCACAGGGATGTCGCCCGTACTGCCAAAGGTCAGCTGGA
>JAFBAJ010000647.1 GCA_019247865.1 Acidobacteriota bacterium | reverse complement strand
GGGGTCTTGCGAGGTGTACCAGGTGCCGGTGGAAGGTCTGAAGACGGCTACATCGGTTGAGCCGTCGCCGTTGTAATCGGCGGGGACGATCTTGTCTTCACCGCTCCCGAACTGCAAGCTGAAATAAGAGTTGTTGCTGCTGCGTAGGACGTGCCAGTAGCTCTGTGCCGTCGGAGTGTCACCCGGATTATAGACCGCGAAGTCAGCTTTATTGTCGCCGTCGAAATCGAAGCGCGGGCGGCTCGCCGCTGGAACGGGCTTCCACGCCACACCATAGAATGGCCCATTAGTACCGGCAATTCCAATCACGTTTGAGCCGTCCGCGTTCATCACACAAGCTACGCCGCCATTGCCGGGGTCGACTCTGACAAACGCGATCTTGGTGCTGTCGCTCGACCACGACGGGCCGAAGTCCCTGTCCATCGTCAGGCGCACGTCGTTTGTGCCGTCCGCGTTCATCACGCGGAGTCCGAACCCAGATGACATGGTGGTTACGCTTCTGGCATAAGCGATCTTCAAGCCGTCGGGCGACCACGCAGGGCTACTCACAGGGCCATTGTTGTTTGGCGTGCTGATCGTGATGCGTCGTTCGTTTGTACCGTCGGCATTAATCGCCCAGATGTCACCGCCGCTCGCAAAGGCGAGCTGCGAGCCGTCCGGCGACCACGCGGGTCCACCCGGCGAGGGCTGCGTGATGGCGGAAAAAGGGGCTGGATTCGTGCCGTCCGAATTAATCGTCCAGATTTGACCGTCGCGATTGTAAGCGATCTTGCCTGTCACCGACCACGCCGGTAAGTACTCGCTAATCCCCGGCGTGTTAGTCAGCCTGATGCCACTTGTGCCGTCGGTTTTCATCACATACAGGTCAGTAGGAGGGTCAAACGCGCTGATGGCAAGAACGAGTTTCGAGCCGTCGGGCGACCACGCCAGGTCTGCGGCGAATGGTCCCAGGAAAGTGCGCCCCGAACCGTCCGCGTTAGCGGTAAAGAGGAATGAAGGTCTTTGCCCGATGGAAATTTGTGTGTACGAATAAGCCAGGAGCTGCTTTCTGGCGACAAGATTTGCTTCCGGCGTGGCGGAACGGACTTGCATTTCGACAGGCTTAGTTGGAAATAAAAAAACGAGGCCGATGAGCGAGAGTCCGACGACCAACATCAGGCGGCGTGAAGGCGAGGTGACGCGCAGAGGATAGTTACTCATGGTTTCAACTCCTAAGGTGAAGGTAAGCCTTGCTTACGTCTGAAAATAAATCTCAGTGGGCGGAGGAACTGTAATTTGAGATGATTGATTATACCTTGAACAGTCTGAGGTGTGGGAAAAATCGTGCGGCATCGTGCTCACATCAGCTCGAAAGTTTTCCACACTGTGGAAAACTTTTCCACAGCCAGACGAGCGGCAAACGCTTTGATGTGAAGACCTCTTGACACGAATTTATGTGCGTGTATAATCCGCTTCCCTGTTACGCATCTCACGGGATCGTAACCGGCGAGAGGATCGGTGAGCGATGTGGTGACGCATCGCTTGAGAGCAACGGCAGGCGGATTTCGCAGTTGCTATTGACGCCTCACGCCGAAGCCGAAAGGCTTGCCAGGGAAGGGTTGAAAGACGCTTCCTGAGCGCCCGGATAAAAACGGGTCGCGCTTCGTGGAACTGATCAGCCAACGGAGTAGCGCAGTCGTCTCAACGCAAGTTGAGCCTCGTTGCCGGAATCGTAAGCCGGCGGTGGAGGAACAAGCCACCACAACAAAAACCAATTGGCGCGTGCTCGCGAGAGCACAAACGGTATATGAAAATAGATCGGCGCTGACCGGAGCCGGGCCGACCGCCGGCGCGGGCTTCGGAATACAAACCACGGCAATTGCAACGCGTGTACATGCAGCGGTTGCCGGTTCCCCTGAGTCGCCGTAAGGCGGGTCATCGGAATTAAAGAGGATGCGCTGCTCTCACTAGTTGGGAGTCAGCGCATTCTCGTTTTTAAAGGAGCTAAAAATTTCTCACGCAAAGGCGCAAAGACGCAAAGAAAATCAACCTGTCTTTCTTAGCGTCTTTGCGCCTTTGCGTGAAATCGTTTTAAGAGCCGAGCCTGATTAACTCGTCCCGCAGTCGGCCATGTTTTTGGAGCAGGCGCAGATATCTTGACTCTTCCGCTCCGGCCTTCGCGCGTGCGAGGCGGAGGAGGGCGCGCTTCTCATCCTCCGTCCAGCGCGCGAGGTGCTGGATGAGTGAGAGGACGAGCGCGAGGTTCTCAAACGCGCGCCGCTCATCCGCTGTCCAGCCGGATAAATCTGCGCCGAGCGTGCGGGCTACTCTTTTCACCGACGCGTGCCGCATCCGCCGCGCGTCGCCATCGAATCTCTCCGCCATCCGCCGATTGACCGCCAAGCCCAGATTGCGTATCTGAAAATCGTCCCACGCGCGCGTCGGTTCCAGCTCGAAGAGCATGTGCCCTTCGGCGATCCGGCGGAAGGTCTTCGCGCTCGTGCGATACAGCGGGCGCGCGGCGAGCCTCTGCTCCTCTTCGCCGACGAGCCTCGCGACGGCGGCGCGCACGGGACGAAAGCCCAGCTTGCGATAGAACCAGAACGCGCCCGACGCGATGCCCTCTTCGTTCTCAAAGCCGATCTGGTACGGGTCGACCGAAAAGGCCGTGACGCCCGTCAGTTGCCGGAAGAGATGCAGCACGCGCGCGTAGAGCCAGGCCGATTCGCCTTCGCGGAAGGTGTAATAGATGTTGAAGCCGATCTCCATCCGCTCGAAGAGCGAGAGCCCTTCGACATAGCCGATGGGCACGCCGTTCTTGACCATAAAGGCCGAGTGATAGGCGCGGAGCGGCAGGCGATGTTCCGCGCCGACGCCGTTCACATAAAACTGCACGCCGCGCCCCGCCTCCACGCGCGAGACGTGCGCCGGGTCGCCGTAGGTGAAGCCGTGCAGCTCCCTGTAACGGAGCGCAGAGGTCGCGCGAATCAGGTCGAGCGCCGCTTCGCCTTCGCGGCGCGAAAGCTTTGTGACCGGCATGGGCGCGCCCGCCAGCTCCTTTGCGAGCGAGATTTCGCCGCGCTTGATGAGCGGCGCGTCGTGATAGAAAAGCCTGCGCGCGGGCCAGCGCATGCCCGTGCGCGTGACACGATAGCGGCGCGGCTCCCAGTGCAGGTAGAGCTGCAGCGAATCGTAAAGCTCTGCACGCTCTCTACACGACAGCGGCAGGCCGTCAAAGCCTTTGATGAGCCAGGGAAATTCTCTGCGCCCACGCCCGCGCGCCGCGCGCAGCCAGGCCGTGTAGGGCACGTTGGCTTCAACCAGAGATTCTTCTTCGAGGAGCGGGACAAAACGCGGCGCGGTCTCGCCGAGGCGCGCTGCATCTTCGTAGCCGTCCCAGTCGATATTGATCTCGGTCGCGTGATGGCGCGCGAGCCAGCGCGCGATGGCGTAACTGAAAATGGCTGTCAGAGAAGTTCCGGCGATGCCCGAAACTTCCGGGTCTGAGAAAGCTTCGGCTGCGCCCGCTTCAACCAGCCGCGCGACGCGCTTTTGAAAGGAGCGCAGCAGTTCTTCGACCTGTCGCAGGACGCGCGGCGTCTGCGGGTAGGCGCGCAGGAAAAGGAGCGCTTCGTGAAAGCGTATCAGCTCCGCAGCCTCTGTGAAGCGTCGCTTTTCAAGCTGCGCGAGCAGTTGGCGCAGGGGCGCGTCGTCCGAGCCGGAAGGCCGTTTCAGCTCTTCCAGGAGATCGAGCAGGCGGGGGATGCTTTGAGGCGGCACGCGTTCGGTTCAGCTCAAGACAAGTTGGCAGAGCGTCATAGCTTCTATGACAACTGCGTGAGGAAGTCAAATAGATAAAAAGAGAAGCAGGGTCCTAAAATGTTTTTCTCTGTGTCTCTCAGCGACTTCTCTGCGTCTCTGCGTTGAGATGATAATGGTAAACACTCAACGCAGAGACGCAGAGAAGTCGCTGAGAAAGCGCAGAGAGTTGAATGTAGGTCACCAACAAAAGAGAGCTGGCGTCCGGCTCTTGCAAACCGGACGCCAGCTCTGTGTGTCTCCTTAACTCTTAGAGCGAGTTAGGGAATGTAAGCAGCGGGGACGGAGATGTCGCCGCTTCCGCCGAAGTAGCGGAGATCGAGCGAGCTGGTCGAGCTCTTACGAATCGTCCAGCTGCCGTCGCTGTCGCGGAAGACCGCGATGTCCGCCTTGCCGTCGCCGTCGTAGTCTCCGGGCGAAGGCTTGTCGGACGCCAGACCCCAGTTGCCGACCGCCGTATAACCGGCAGTGCTGCGCAGGAGGTACCACGACAGGAAGCCGCCGGTGTTGCGAGCGGTCGCAATGTCGGTCTTGCCGTCGCCATCGTAATCCGACGGGACGGGCGCGTCTGTGCTGATGCCGAACGCCGTCGCCGTCGCTCCGGCAGTCGAACGCAGCAGGTACCAGGTGGCCGTGCTGGCGCGGAAGACTGCGTAGTCAGCCTTGCCGTCGCCGTCGTAATCTCCGACCACCGGAACGTCACCGGTGGTGCCCCAGTTCTGCGCCGTCACCACGTTGTTAGTGCTGCGGAGGACGTACCAGGTGCCCGTGGACGGACGATAGACAGCCACGTCAGCCTTCGCGTCGCCGTCGTAGTCGCCAGCCACCGGAATGTCTCCGGTCGTGCCGAACGCGACGCCTGCGAAGCCAGCCGTGCTGCGCTGCATGTACCAGCTGCCGTTGCGGAAGACTGCGTAGTCGGTCTTCGCGTCGCCGTCGTAATCGTTCGGAACGATGCGATCCGAAGCGAGGCCGAACGGGAACGAAGTCGAGCTGCCGCCGTTGCTCTGGTTGACCAGCCACGAGCCGCTGCGATAGACCGAAAGATCCGTCTTGCCATCGCCGTCGAAGTCAGCGATCTTAGCCAGCAACGCGCCGGTGATCGTGAAGTTCACATCCGACATGTCGAAGAAGATGTTGCCAATCGCTTCGACCTTGATGCGGCAGGTGGTCGTGTTCGCG
>JAFBAJ010000606.1 GCA_019247865.1 Acidobacteriota bacterium | reverse complement strand
CACGCGAACATCGTCCCGTGGCAGATGCTCTGCGAAGAGAAGGGCGCGCGTCTCCGCGTGATTCCGATGAACGACGCGGGCGAGCTGCTGCTGGAAGAGTACGACGCGCTCCTCAACGAGCGGACGAAGATCGTTGCGCTGGCGCACATCTCCAACTCGCTCGGCACGATCAATCCGGTCAGGGAGATGATCGCGACGGCGCACAAACACGGCGTGCCGGTGCTGCTCGACGGAGCCCAGAGCGCGCCGCATCTGACCGTGGACGTGCAGGAGCTGGACTGCGATTTCTTTGTCCTCTCAGGGCACAAGATGTTCGCGCCGACCGGGAGCGGCATCGTCTACGGCAAGGCGGAATGGCTCGAACAGATGAACCCGTTTCAGGGCGGCGGCGATATGATCCGCACTGTCACTTTCGAGAAGACGACCTACGCGGGCCTGCCGAACAAGTTTGAAGCAGGGACTCCGGCCATCGCTTCGCAGATCGGTCTCGGCGCGGCGATAGATTATCTGAACAGCATCGGGCGCGAGCGCGCGGTGGCCTACGAGCGGGAGTTGCTCGCTTACGCGACCGCGAAGATCTCTGCCATCGAGGGCGTGCGCATCATCGGCACGGCGCGTGAAAAAGCTTCCGTCTTGTCGTTCGTCATCGAAGGCGTGCATCCGCACGACATCGGCACGATTCTGGATCAGGAGGGCATCGCCGTTCGCGCCGGGCATCACTGCGCGCAGCCCGTCATGCAAAGGTTCTGTGTTCCCGCGACCGCACGCGCATCTTTCGCTTTCTACAACACGAAAGAGGAAGCGGATGCCCTGGCGCGCGCAATCGAGAGAGTGATCGAGGTGTTTTCATAAAACGGTCTTAGGTCTTTGCGCTTTGGTCTTTGCACGCGACTCAAGGTTGAATGATAAAACTCATCGTGAGTAAGACATCAAAGACCAAAGTCCTGAGACCAAAGGCCATTTGTTAATACTATGTCTGAACTGAGTGAGCTTTACCAGCAGGTCATCCTCGACCATAACAAGAAGCCACGTAACTTTCATAAGCTGGAAGCGGCGAATCGTTCCGCGGAAGGCTACAACCCGCTCTGCGGCGACCAGTTGACGGTGTACCTGGAGTTGGAAGACGAGGTCGTCAAAGACATCAGCTTTGAAGGCTCCGGCTGCGCCATCTCGAAGGCCGCGGCGAGCATGATGACGCAGAGCGTGAAGGGCAAATCAAAGGCCGAGGCGGAAACGCTCTTTGACGAGTTTCACCGGATGGTGACGGGCGAGCTGGACGAAGAGAGCATGCCGAACAACCTCGGCCGCCTGACCATCTTTTCCGGCGTGCGCGATTTTCCCGCGCGCGTTAAATGCGCCAGCCTCTCCTGGCACACCATGCGCGCCGCGCTGCACGGCGAAGAGACTGTCTCCACCGAATAAAACTTTAAGGCGAAAAGTCATGCGCAAACTATTCCTCCTTCTCGCTTTCCTGTTCGCCCTCTACGGCACCGGCTACGGGCAATACAAAGAAAATGAGCTGAAGCTGCTCAGGGGCATCCTCGGCATCCGGCTTGACACTCCGATCGCTAAAGCCGAATCGCTCAAGCTGCCCGAAGACGCGCCGCTCAAAGTCTTTATCACGACGAACAATGAAAGGCAGACGCGCACAGATTTCATCAAGTGGATAGATGCATGGAATCAGGCGGACGGGAAGAAGTACGGCACGATCGAAGTCGTGGACGACCGGAAGCAGGCAACGGTCATCCTGGCGCGGTACGGCTATCCAAACCCCGTTCAGTTGAGGGAAGAAGACGGCGGCGGCGCAAGCACTTACGACATCGACCCGGCGACGCGCAAGCCAGTGGATAACAGCGTCTTCGCACGGAAGCCGCTCGTCGCCAGATTTCGCCTCCCGATCTACGCCTACGTCATGCTCAATAGCCCGGACGGCTTGAAGATCATACGCACCTTTACCGACAGTGTGATTCTCACCTCTTCCATCGCCTATACAAGCGTGACGCCGGATTCCTCTTCTTCGACTTCGAGAGTCCTGGAGCCTTTGAATACCGGCGACATGCCGAAAGGGCAGAAGGACGCGAAAGTTCCCGGCGATAAGTTCCGCGACGAATTCTTTAAGATGATGAAGGCGCGAAGCGTTAAGTAAAAGACAGGGTTCCCGCAAAGGCGCAAAGGCGCAAAGAAAAGAGTTCATGCTTTTCTTTGCGCCTTTGCGCCTTTGCGGGAGATTCTTTCTTCTTTTTGTCTGCTGACAAAAAGTTGAGAACGCAGGCATAATAAGCGGACAAGATTTTCGGAGAACTATCATCGTGAAGATCGTCGCGGTCGAGTTGAGAGAGATTCGCCTGCCGCTCGTACATTTTTTCGAGACCAGCTTTGGGCGGACGACGGAGAGGCGCATCGTGCTGGCACGCGTCGTAGATGCGGACGGCGCGGAAGGCTGGGGCGAATGCACTGCGGGCGAAGGCCCCTTCTATTCCGAAGAGTGGACGGAGACCGCCTGGAGCACGCTCAGGGATTTTCTCGCGCCCATGATACTGGGCCGCGAGGTCGAGCGCGCGGCGTCTGTCTTCGAGTTGATGCGTCCAGTGCGCGGTCACCGGATGGCGAAGGCCGCGCTTGAGACGGCCTGCTGGGACCTAGAAACAAAACGCGCGGGCGTCCCTTTGTGGAAACATTTGGGAGGCGTGCTGTCAGAGATTCCCTGCGGCGTCTCCATCGGGATACAGGAGAGCATCGGCGCGCTGCTCGAAAAGATTGAGCGCGAGCTGGACGCCGGATATCAGCGCATCAAGATCAAGATCAAGCCGGGCTGGGACGTGCAGACGTTGGAGCGTGTGCGCGCACGCTTTCCGGCGATCCGTTTGATGGCCGATGCGAATTCGGCTTACAGCCTGGCTGATGCGCCGCTCCTGCGCGCGCTGGACGAGTTCGAGTTGATGATGATCGAGCAGCCGTTGGCGCACGACGACATGCTTGACCATGCAACGCTTCAGCGCGAGCTGCGGACGCCGCTCTGCCTGGACGAGTCTATCCGCAAGCCGGTTGATGCGCGTCACGCGGTCGAGCTTGGGGCGTGTCGCATCGTCAATCTCAAGCTGGGGCGTGTCGGCGGACACGCGGAGGCCGTCGCGGTCGAACGCGTCTGTCGAGAGCGGGGCGTGCCGGTGTGGTGCGGAGGGATGCTCGAATCCGGCATCGGTCGCGCGCACAACATCGCGATGGCGACGTTGGCAGGCTTTACTCTGCCGGGCGATGTCTCTGCCAGCGAGCGTTATTGGGCGGAGGATATTATCGAGCCGCCCGTGACCATCACTCCGCGCGGAACGATCATCGCGCCGGAGGCTCCCGGCATCGGTTTTGAGGTCAGGCGCGAGCGCATTGATGCATTGGCTGTGAGAAGAGAAGTCATTAAAATTTGAGATTAAAAGATTGTGAGTGAATTTCCCGGAGAGATGGCCGCGAGCCTGCTCGAATATTTTGAGGGACGTCGAGAAGAGCTGCTGGCTTTGGTTCGCGCGCTGGTCGAAACAGAGTCGCCGTCGGGCGACGTTGCGGGCAGCCGTGCGGTCGTCGGATTGCTGGTTGAAGCCGCGCAGAAGATGGACGGCGTGGCTTCGATCGA
>JAFBAJ010000454.1 GCA_019247865.1 Acidobacteriota bacterium | reverse complement strand
GCGACCATCGGCTGCGAGAAGGTGATGCTCAAAGCAGGAGCCAGCTCCACTTCGCCCTCCGGCGAGAAGCGCAGGACTTGGAGCGGGCCGGACGCATTCATGTCCGGCATGTCCGGCAGCGCGGCCGGGACGGGCGGAGGGAAAGCTGCCTGTATCGTCTCGCCAGTGCGCGGCGGAGGCTGCGACTTTTCGCGCAGAGCGAAATCCTGCTCGTCGGCCGCCTCGACCTTGACCGGCGGCAGGCGATTCAGGATGTTCTGCGTTTCACCGGCTGACAGGGGCTCGGCCGTCGCGGGCTTGTTCGCATTAGCGGGCGCAGAAACTTCCGCGCCTTCGCTCAGGCGAAACTGTAATCCAACCGGTTCATTCTTCATGGCATCATCTTGGGCAGAATCGGAGAGTTGAATAGTTTGCGGATAAGCGACTGCTCCGAGATAGATCGAGCAGATGAGCAGCAGGCAGATAAGTTTTTTGGGACGAGTCATAAGCTGTTGCGCCTTTGCGTGAGATTAATTCTCAACCTCTATCCTCCACACGTGCTCTGACAACTGCGCGGTGGTGATCTTCACATCCAGAAATTTTCTGACGATCTCTATATTGGTACGTGTATGAAGGGAGAGCGGGCCTGTGACGTACCTGCCGCCGCCGCCAAGCGCGAGCGGGATCAGCAGTTGGTCGGCCAGATGCACACCTACCGGAACGTCCAGCGAGAGATATTCTTGCGCCTCGCTCGCGGCGCGCGACGCGACCACTTCGGCGCGCACGCCGCGCTCTCCCATGCCGGTAAAGACTTCGGTCAGGTGTTCGCTGCTGATCTCGACGGTGACGATGTTGCCGGGACTGACGGCGTTGGAAGAAGTCTCCAGCTCCAGCTCGTCCTCATTCCAGCCCAGCTCGTCGCCGAGGACGGCCAGCTCGCGCTCGGCGATGTGCGGCGGCAGACGCACGACCAGCGCGCGTGCCCTGCGGCGCAGAATCTCTCCGCGCAACAACAGGTCGAGCCGCCTGCGCTCGCCCGTCGGCTCGATGAGCACGTTGATGCGGCCTCCGCCCGGCGGATAAAAACCGTAACGCTCCAGCTCCAGCGAGACGCGCGGCCCCGTCCGGTTGACGAGCGGCAGAAAAGCTTTCTGTAAAAATTCGAAAGGCGGCGCGTGCAGGTTGTGCGTGCCGCCTTCGATGGCGAGCACGCTCGGCGCGTCTGCGATCATCAAAGGCGGGAGCAACGCCTGCATGACGAGCGAGGCGCTGCCGGCCGTCCCGATGCTGAAACTGTATTCGCCGGGCGTGACCTCGCCCGGAATGAAAGAGAACTCGGTCGCGCCGACGCGCGCTCCTTCGACCGACGCGTTCCCGATCTTCGCGGCCGAGAGCACGGCCGTCAGATGCTGCCGCTGCAAACCGGGCCTCTGACGATTGGCGCGCACGCGCTCGACGCGAAAGGCTTTTCCCGTCACCAGCGAAAGCGCCAGAGACGTGCGTATGATCTGCCCGCCGCCCTCTCCGTATGAACCGTCAATGGTAAGCATATAAAAATTTGGTCTTAGGGCTTGGGTCTTTGGTCTTTGGTCTCTTTTCAAGCTTGAGCCTTATCACTCAAGGCCGGAATCGCGTGCAAAGACCCAAGCTCTAAGACCAAAGACCATCTCCACAACGTCCTATCCCGTTTCTCGGATATTCCATCCCACATTTGCGCCAACTAATCACATAATCATTGCTATTACGGGCAAATTGCAACTATCCTGGGGTGCTTCATGTACTCTGGCGCGGCGTGTCAGGCGCGCGGCCCTTATTTTCTAAAGACTCAAACTTCAAACCCTTTTCCGGAAAGCGAGAGAAGCAACATGCAAAGACGCGAATTTATGCTGAAGAGCTCGTTTGCGCTGGCGGCGATGGCGACGAGCGATCTCTGGCTCAGCAGGATCGTGGCCGGAGAAACCCCTTCGACCAAACTCCCGATTCTCGACACCTACTTTCAGGTCAGCAAAGCGGAGATGGACAGGCTGCTCGCCGCCTGTCTCGCGCGCGGCGCAGACTTCGCCGACCTCTTCTTTGAATACACTGTCTCTTCCATCCTCTCGTTTGAAGAGGACACGGTCAAGTCGGCGCGGCGCGGCATCGTGCAGGGCGTTGGCATCCGCGCCATCAAGGGCGATCAGGTCGGCTTCGCCTTCTCGGAAGACCTGACGATGGAGAGCATGATGCAGGCCGCGCAGGCCGCCGCCGCCATCGCCAACGACAAGAACGCGCGCATCAAGGCCAAAGCCATCGGCGAGATCAGCACGCGCAATCTCTATCCCATCGGCGAGCTGGCAACGACGACCGACCTCAACAAGAAGCTCGCGCACATCCAGCAAGCCAACACCGCTGCCAAAGCCTACAGCCCCAAGATCATTCGCGTGACGTGCAGCTTCACGGATGAAGTCAAGTATCTCGCCTACGCCAATTCGGACGGCGTGAGCTGGCAGGACATGCAGCCGCTCTTCCTCTTCGGCACGACCTGCATCGCCGAAGACGGCACACAGCGTCAGACGGGTTACGACGCGGGCGGCGGGCGCATCGGTCTCGAATATTTTGCGAAGAAGCGCGACGCCGCAGCCGTCGCCAAAGAGGCCGCGCGGCTCGCCGTTCTGAACCTCGGCGCGCAGGAGGCGGAGGCTGGGCCGCAGACGGTCGTCCTCGGCAACGCGGACAGCGGCATCCTCTTGCATGAAGCGGTCGGGCACGGGCTCGAAGCCGATTTCAACTACAAGAAGCTCGCCAACTACTCCGGCCGCGTCGGCCAGAAGGTGGCGTCCGAGCTCTGCACCATCGTGGACGAAGGGCTCTTCGAGAACATGCGCGGCACGATCAACGTGGACGACGAGGGCAACGCTCCTTCGCAGACCGTCCTCATCGAGAACGGCACTCTGCGCGGCTACATGAACGACCGCATCAGCGCCAAACAGCTCGGCGTCAAGAACACCGGCAACGGGCGGCGCGAGTCATACAACTACGCGCCGATGCCGCGCATGACCAACACCTACATGCTCGCGGGCAAGTCCGATCCGGAAGAGATCATCAAGTCTGTCGAGCGCGGCATCTACGCCAAGCGCTTCAGCGGCGGCTCTGTGGACATCACGAAGGGCGACTTCAACTTCGCCGTGACCGAAAGCTATCTCATCGAGAACGGCAAGATCACTGCTCCTCTGAAGGGCGTGACGCTCATCGGCAACGGGCCGGACGTGATGACGAAGGTGACGATGGTCGGCAATGATCTCAAGTTCACTGACGGCGGCTGGACGTGCGGCAAGAACGGCCAGAGCGTTCCGGTCGGAATGGGCATCCCGACCGTCAAGGTGTCTGAGATCACCGTCGGCGGCACCAAAACCAAAGCCTAAACGGAAATGCCACAGAGACACAGAGACACAGAGGCACAGAGATAAAAGCCATGATAAAGAGCACCGGAGCTTCATGCTGTTTGATTAAACTCCGTGTCTCCGTGTCTCCGTGGCAAATTCCCGGCTGTCACTAAAGGAGCATCGCGATGCAGGATTATAAAAACTTAGCCACCGAGATCGTCGCCGAATTCAAGAAGCAGGGCGCGGACGCCTGCGACGTGTACATCACGACCAACTCTCAATTCAACACGACCGTCCGGCTCGGACAGGTCGAGCGTCTACAGCAATCGATCAGCAAAGGTTTGGGGATGCGTCTCTTCAAGAACAACGCGACGGCCCTGACCTACACGACCGATTTCACGGACAGGTCGGTCAAGAGCCTCGTCAAAGAGACTCTGGAGATCGTCAAAGTCTCCGGCGCAGACAAGTTCAACGGCCTCGCGCCGAAAGAATATCTCGGCACGTACGAGGGCAGGCTGATGCTCTTTGACGACGCGCTCGCGCGTCTCGCGCCCGAACGCAAGATCGAGATGGCGCGCGAGGCAGAGGCCGCCGGGCGCGCTTTCGACAAGCGTATCACCAACGCGCGCGGCACGAGCTGGTTCGACAGCACGGGCCAGTTGACGCTCGCCAACTCCGACGGCTTCGTCGGTCAGTATCCCTCTACTTCCGCATCTCTTTCGGTACAGCTCGTCGCCGAAGAGAACGACATCAAGCAGACGGACGGCTGGTACACCTTCAATCGTTACGTGAACAAGCTCGATTCCGCGAAGTCCGTCGGCGAAGAGGCCGCGCGCCGCGCCATCAGCAAGCTCGGCGGCAAGAAGGTCAAATCGCAGAGCGTGCCGGTCGTGATTGATCGTCTCGTCGCGGGGCAGCTCGTCGGCTGGGTCTTCGGCGCGGCCTCCGGGCGCAGCATCTTTCGCAAATCCTCCTTCCTCGTCGATCAGATGGGCAAGGACATCGCTTCGCAGCTCGTCACGATCGTGGACGACGCGACGATGGCAGACGGCCCGGGCTCGCGTCCGTTCGATGCCGAAGGCGTCAAGTCTTCGCAGGTCACCGTGGTCGAGAACGGGATTTTGAAGAACTACGTCTGCGACTCCTACTCCGCGCGGCGTCTCAACCTGCGGCCGACGGGCAACGCCGCGCGCAGCTACCAGTCGCTGCCGGGCGTCGGCTCGACCAATCTTTATATCAAGAACGGAACCAGCGACCCGCAGGCGATGATCCGCAGCGTCAAGAGCGGTCTTTACGTGACCTCGCTCTTCGGCTTCGGCTTCAACGGCGTGACGGGCGATGTCTCGCAGGGCGCGAACGGCTTCTGGATCGAGAACGGCGAGCTGACCTATCCTGTGCAGGAGATCACGCTGGCCGGAAATCTGACGAAGCTGATGAAGAACATCACGGCCGTCGGCAACGACCTCAGCTTCAAGTTCGGCAGCTCGGCCGGGCCGACCTTGCTGATTTCCGAAGCCACCATCGGCGGAGCGTAAGCGGGACTGTTACCAAAAACATCAGCCACAGCGGACACAGAGAGCACAGAGGAAGAGAAATGATTTATCTCCTCTGTGCTCTCTGTGTCCGCTGTGGCTGATCTGCTTTCTGATTACTATGATGAAAAACACGCTGACACTGCTCCTGATTTTATTTGTGTGCACGCTCTCTGTCTCCGCACAGCAGAGCGCGCCTAAGGATTTGAGCGAGCTTGAGAAAACATTGCAGGACGAGCTCAAGACGAGCAACACGCCGGGCGCTGCGCTGGCGATCGTGAGCGGCGACCGCGTCATCTACGCCAAAGGCTTCGGCCTCGCGAACATAGAGACGGGCGCGCCCGTCACGCCGGAGATGCTCTTTCGTCTGGGCTCGACGACGAAGATGTTCACGGGCGCGGCGCTCGTGGCTCTGGCCGCGCAGGGCAAGCTCAAGCTCGATGAGCCGATCGGGAATTACGCGAAGGGCTTGAATCCTAAGCTCGCGCGCATCACCGTGCATCAGCTCATCAGCAACACCGGCGGCATGGCGGACTTCGAGGCGCAGGTCGTCTCCAAC
>JAFBAJ010000310.1 GCA_019247865.1 Acidobacteriota bacterium | reverse complement strand
CCCAATAAGACTATGAGCAATCTCTTACGCATTCAATTCTCCTCCGTTAGCTATGGGTGGTTGAGGTAAGGCAAATGGTCGTTCGGTTTTTCCGCAAGGTGTAGGTGTCTGTGAAAGGACACCTTGCGACTGACCGATTGAGGATTGCCTTATCGTTGTTGTCACGCGGCGGAAACATGTCGCGCCGCGCCTGCCCTGTCTCTTGTTGAAGGTCGCAACGCGTCCAAAGAGGCGCACGACCATCACTCCCACGTTATGTACTGCGCAGCCAGGTCTGACTCAAGAAAGTCACTTGACTGTTGTCGGGCTAGTTGTAGTTTTAAGCGAACCGGGGGCATCTGCAACAACATTCTGTTGTCGATGAGGGCTAGAGAGTAGCAAAAATATAGGTCTCACGCAAAGGCGCAAAGCCGCAAAGAAAAGCATTCTTGTTTTCCTTTGCGGCTTTGCGCCTTTGCGCGAACCTGCTTTACCAGATGCGCGCCTGATCCTTTTCGGAGCGGACGAGCGGGTCGCTCGGCTGGCAGCCGAAGGCTTTGGCGAACTCCGGCAGGTTGGAGACGGAGCCGAGCACGCGGAAGCGCGTCGGCGAATGCGGGTCGGTCTGGATCAAGAGGCGCAGAGCTTCCGGCTGCGTGTTGCGCCGCCAGTTCTGCGCGAAGGCGAGGAAGAAACGCTGCTCCGGCGTGAAGCCGTCAATCGAAGCCGGTCGCGGTTTGCCCTCCAGAGATTTCTGGAAAGCGTAGTACGCGATCTTGAGGCCGCCGATGTCCGCGATGTTCTCGCCGAGCGTGAGCTTGCCGTTGACGTGCAGCGTCTCGACGCCGACGTAATCGTTGTACTGCGCTTCGACCAGCGCGCCGCGCGAGGCGTAGTTCCGCTCGTCCGATTCCGTCCACCAGCTCTTGAGGTTGCCGTCGGCGTCGAACTGGTGACCCTGATCGTCGAAGCCGTGCGTCAGCTCGTGGCCGATGACCGAGCCGATGCCGCCGTAGTTGGTCGCGTCATCCGCGTTCGGATCGAAGAAGGGCGGTTGCAGGATGCCCGCCGGAAAGACTATCTCGTTGAAGTTCGGATTGTAGTAAGCGTCAACGGTCGGCGGCGTCATACCCCACTCGTTGCGGTCGATGGGCTTGCCGATCTTGTTGAAGTTGCGCTGAATCTCGAACTCGCGCGCGCGCAGAACGTTCTGCACGTACGAGCTTTGATCGATCATCAGTGCGGAGTAGTCGCGCCACTTGTCTGGATAGCCGACTTTGATTTTGATCGCGTCTACTTTGCGCAAAGCCTGTTTGCGCGTGTCCTCGCCGATCCAGTCGAGTTGTGTGATGCGGTCGCGGAGCGCGCTCTTGATGTTCATGACCATCGCCTGCGCGCGGGCTTTCGTCTCAGGCGTGAAGGCGCGTGCGACGTAGAGCTCGCCGAGCGCTTCGCCGAGCATGCTGTCGGTCGTCCCTTCGACGCGCTTCCAGCGGGGCTTCTGCTCTTTCTGTCCCGACAGAGCCTTGCCGTAGAAGTTGAAGCTCTCGTTGACGAAGGCCGAGCTGAGATACGGCGCGGTGGAGTTGACCACGGCCCAGCGCAGGTAGGTCTGCCAGTCCGCCACCGGCACGTCCTTGACCATCGCGCTGACCTCTTTGAGCAGTTCGGGCTGGCCGACGTTGATGTCGCCCGGATTGCTGAGGCCGATGGCCGCGAAGTAGCGGCTCCACGAAATGCTCGGCGCGAGCTTGTCGAGCGCGGCAACATCCATCATGTGATAGATGGCCTGCGGGTTGCGCAGCTCGACCGCGCCCATCTGGGCTTTCGCCAGCCGCGTCTCCAGCGCCATCACGGTCCTGGCTTCCGCCGCGGCCTGTTCGGGCTTGTCACCTAAGAGCTCGAACATCTTGCCGATGTAAGCGACGTAAGCCTGCCGCAGCTCCTTCGACTTGTCGTCATCCTTGAAGTAGTAGTCGCGGTCGGGCAAGCCGATGCCGTCCTGGTAGAGCCAGGTGATGATGCGCGAGCTGTCCTTGAAGTCCTGGTACGCAGAGGGCGAGAAGGCCGGGTTGATGTTGATGCGGTGCAGGTGCGCCAGCTCCGCTTGCAGCGTGGTCGCGTCCTTCACGGCATTGATGCGCGCGAACTCGTCGGCCAGCGGCTTGGCTCCGGCGGCCTCGATCTTCGCTTCGTCCATCCCGGTCCGATAGAAGTCTGCGACCTTGCGCGCCGCGCTGCCCTTAGGCGCGGACGTGTTCCTGGCTGCCTCTTCGAGTATCTCGTGGAGGACGGTCTGATTTTTCTCGTAGAGCTCGCTGCCCGCGCCCCACGAAGAGCGATCCGCCGGAATCGGATTGTTCGCCAGCCAGTTGCCGTTGGCGTACTGATAAAAATCCTGACAGGGTTTGATAGTGGTATCCATATAAGAGAGGTCAACGCCGCGCCCGCTCTGCTTTGAGAAGCGCGCCAGCGGGCTGAGCGCGGTCAGGCACAGGAGCAGCGCCAGCGCGAGACCTCTGTAGGCCATCGAAGTTTGCTTTTTCATCTCTTTACCTCTTTCAATTGTTGAATCGGGTTCAAATGAGTTACGGGTTCCTGACACGAGGAGCGGGCGCAAAAAGTTCAGGAAGCGTGTGCTCTCTGCTCAGACATCTCACGCCGCCGTCATTTTTTGCGCCAGCCGCCGGAGCTTACCAGCACGCGCCGCCCCGGCCAAAGCTTAAAGTGTTGACGCGTTTGAAAATCGTTGTGAATCAACTTCTGAGCGTGATGCCGCCGATTTAGAATTAACCGTAGGGGCAGGGCTGGTCCCTGCCCGCATCGTCCGTGAGGACGATAGCCAGGTTTCGCAATCCATCTAGCTT